>NZ_MPJW01000044.1 GCF_001945525.1 Ileibacterium valens | reverse complement strand
TCCATGAAAATTCCACCTCCAGAATCAGTTTCTTAAGGTGGATTCATGAGATCCAATCAGATAACCAATAACATTTTTGTACATGTAATCATTACCCGGATTGGACATTTAAACTTTACCCGTAACAAAAACAAGTAGAAAGAAAACAAGTAGAAAAGATAAATCAAAGAGCTGACAAAAACAGAAACACTCATACCAAATTAACGAAAAAGAATCAGATGAAGAAATAAAACCAGATCAGAAAGGAAAAATAATGAAAGAGTTCATGTCTAAATCATCATTTTCAATTAATGATGGATATGCAAAATTGATAAAAAAAATTGAAGATAGAACTCTGAAATCGGCAGTGTTTGGACTAGGCTACGTTGGCTGGCCTTTATGTAAACAAATCGCTCGTTCTGGTTTTTTGGTTGCTGGTTTTGATACGGATTATAAGAAAATTGAGTCTCTGAAAAGAGAACTGGAAGTAAATGAAGACTTAGATGATGATTCTGATAATGCTTTAAGTGATTCATCAAAAGAATCAGATTGGAAAGATCTCATCTTTTTATCAGGGCTTCTTCATGATCTTGGAAAGTGTGATATTCATAAGCGCTTAGATAAAGAGTCTTCTTTACCTTATACAGGAGATGAACAGTTAGAAGATAAACAAGCAGAATACAAAGAAACATGTGTAGAAGATTCACAGATTGATCTGTTTGTGGTCTGCGTTCCTACTCCATTGGATGAAAACAGAAAACCTGACTTTACCTTGGTTAATCAGGCAGCCAGAATGATTTCTCGATTACTCAAGAAGAATGGACATCAGATTGTTATTCTCGAATCTACTGTTTCATGTGGATATACCGAAAATGAATTTCGATCCATTCTTGAATCCAAATATTCAGGACAAGAGCTTATTGCTGGAAAGGATTTTTATTTAGGATTTGCCCCGGAACGAATAGATCCAGGCAATAAAGAATACTCAATCGATAATACTCCAAAAATCGTCAGTGGAATCAACGAAGAATCTAAAAGTCTGATTCATAAATTCTACTCAATGATCTTATCAGCACCTGTGTATTCAGCTAATTCATGCATAGAAGCAGAACTTTGTAAATTACTGGAGAACACTTATCGAAACGTGAATATCGCATTAATCGAAGAGTTTGCAAAAATTGCTAATAAAGCAGGTGTATCTGTTCACGATGTGATTGATCTGGCCAAAACCAAACCATATGGTTTTGAAGCTTTTGTTCCTGGACTGGGCATAGGAGGGCATTGCATCCCTGTTGATCCTCACTTTTTGTTGGAATCACAGGCAATTCAAGAGCAAACTTATCCCTTAATTGAGACCGCTATCAGCATCAATGACAGACAAACAAAATATTGCTGTGATTTGATTGAAGAAATATTAAGTTCAAATTCAATCGGTATTTCAGAATCAAAAATTCTGATTCTTGGAATTGGATATAAACCTGGAATGGTAGACATCAGAGAATCTCCATCCATTAAACTCATGAACAGGCTGCTAACAAAAGAAGCCAACGTATTCTATTGGGATCCGTTATTCAAAGATGAAAACGAAATCAAATCGAAACTTGAAATTGGAATAAGCCCTCAACAGAGTTCAGGAATAAACGAACGCTTGATAAATAATGAAAACGAAGAGGAAAAAGGAAAGATAGAAGGAATTCAGAGAAATGAATTTGTTCACTCAAAGGTATCAAATCAATTGGATAAAATGCGTAAACCAAATAAATCCGATCATACAAATCAAATTCATGAATTCCAAGGTGTGATCAATAAAGTCGATGAGTTTGATTTGATTGTTATTGCTTCTTTGTTTTCGATAGATGATTCTGAACTGGAAATTCTGATCACAAAATCAAAGCTGATCTTTGATCCTTCGGCCTTAATTAAAAGAAGGCTGAAAGCAAAGTTAAATACAGAATTTGAAACAGAAGATCTGAACCATATTTATACCCTGTAATTGAAATGAATTTAATGAACTGAAATACATAGAATGATTGTATTTATGGACGAATTTAATCAGGAAAGAACAAATCCAAATGAATCAGTCGATTAACCTGAGATATTCGTTTGAACATTCATCAATGATCAATAATCAATAATCAATCCATTATCCATTAATCGTTCATTCAATTTATCCGTTTTATACCTTCATTGGATTCATTTCAATTACGTAAAGCAATCTCAAGTTAAATTGGAAAAGGAGAGAAGTATGAAGGTCGCCATTGTCGGATATGGAAGAATCGCAAAAAGACATCATGAAGTCATTCAGGAAAATCAAGATGAACTGATATCAGTCTGCGATAATAATCCAGCTGCTTTACAAAAAGCGATTGATAAGGATCCGTCTGTTCATACCTACACCAGTCTTTCAGAAATGCTCGTTAGCGAGCCAGAGATTGAAACTGTAGCAATCTGTACACCAAGCGGTTTACATTCATTGCAGGCTAAAGAATGTATGGAAGCTAAAAAAGCCGTTTTAATTGAAAAGCCAATGGCTTTATCGATTCAGGAAGCTGATGAGCTGATCCAGACAGCTGACAAGTATTCTTTAACAGCGGCAGTCTGTCACCAGAATCGATTCAATGGTCCTCTGAGGCAGATAAAAAAAGTCCAAAGAGCAGGTGAGTTTGGAAAGATATCTCATGCTTCTTTACATGTTCGTTGGAATCGAAATGAAAATTATTATCAGCAGGCAAAATGGAGAGGAACCTGGGAAATGGATGGTGGAGTATTGATGAATCAGGGGATCCATGGAATTGATTATCTTCTGACAATCATGAATTCACCTGTAGTCAGTGTATTTGGAAAAATCGCAAACCGCATTCATCCATTTAATGAAACGGAAGATCTTTGCACCGGGATCCTTGCCTTTGAAAATGGAGCATTAGCCACCATCGAAATTACCGCAAACACTTATCCGCGTAACTATGAAGAAACTCTATATTTGTTCGCAGAAAATGGAACAGTAAAAATTGGTGGAGCCTGTTTAGATCAGATTGAGTACTGGAATGTAAATGCCCTAGCAAACCCATCTACAGAAGATGACCAATTCAAAGAAAATGAAATCTCGAAAGACATCTATGGAAAAGGTCATCTTTCAATGTATCAAAATATAAGAAACGTATTGCAGGAAAATAAAGGAAACGCAGAAATAAAAGAATATACCGAAGCAAAAGAAACCAAAGAAAACAAATCAGAACCGTTGGTTAATCTTTTAGAAGGAAAAAAGGCACTCGAAGTCATATTAGCTCTTTATCAAAGTGCAAAAGAAAATAAAGAAATCAAACTTCCTTTAAAAGAAAACTTCTCCACCATGAAAATGAAAGGGTTTTTAAACGATCATGAATAAAGCAATGATTCATGAAAGTGCCTGGATTGATGATGGAGTCGAAATCGGCGAACAAACCAAAGTCTGGCATTTCTGTCATATTCAGCAAGAAGCCAGTATTGGCAAGAATTGTACGATTGGACAGGGTGTAAATATTGGTCCCAAAGTTCATATTTCTGATCGAGTTAAAATTCAGAATCATGTCTCAGTCTTTGAAGGAGTCATTCTTGAAGAGGATGTCTTTGTAGGACCTTCTGCAGTCTTTACCAATGTTCATAATCCAAGATCACCGTTTCCTGCCGAACAATATGAAAAAACGATAGTTCATAAGGGATGTTCAATCGGAGCAAATTCTACAATTGTCTGTCCAAGGGAAATAGGAGAGTGGTCGATGATTGGAGCAGGCAGCGTAGTAACCAAGGATATAATGTCCCATGCTTTAGTTGCTGGTAATCCAGCCAGACAGATTGGATGGGTATGTAAATGTGGAAATAAACTCAATGATCATCTGCAATGCCCAATATGCCAGAGAGTATATATAAGGAAGGATACAGGTCTTTATGAAATCGAAGATGAAATTTAAACATCTCGATCGGCAATATGAAGAAATCAAGGATCAGATTCATCAGGCAATTACTGATGTCCTTGAATCAGGACAATATATCCAGGGAGAAAACGTCAAAAAATTAGAAAAAGAACTGGCAGATTATACTGGATCAAAATTTTGCATCACCTGTGCAAATGGGACTGATGCTCTGACTCTATGCCTGCTTTCTATAGGTATTAACAACCAGGATGTAGTCTTCGTTCCGGATTTAACTTTTGTCGCCAGTGCGGAAGCAATCGTTCAGGCAGGTGGAATTCCCTTCTTTGTGGATGTGGACTTAGAGACCTGGACTATTTCACCTGAAGACTTAAAACATAAAATCAAAATCATCAATGAAGAAACAGATTTGATTCCTAAAGCAGTGATAAGTGTAGATCTGTTTGGCAATCCAGCTGATTATGATCAGATCAGACAGATATGTAAAGAACATAATCTGAAATTGATTGTCGATGGAGCGCAGTCTTTCGGATCTGAGTATCGAGGAGAATCTACTTTAAAAATCGGTGATTTTTCAACAACCAGCTTCTTTCCAGCTAAGAATCTTGGCTGTTATGGGGATGGCGGAGCGATATTTACAGATGATCCTGAATATGCAAATACGGTTCGTTCTCTATGTTTTCATGGGAAAAGCTTAACTGAAAGTGGTATTTACGAAAGAGTTGGAATGAACAGTCGATTAGATGAAATTCAGGCTGCTATATTAAGAGTCAAACTGAAACACTTTGAAGAATTTGAAAAGAATCAGATTCAGAAAAATGCTGAGTTGATCAGAAATCTGATCCAGGAAAATTCGGACAAAGCTCATAACAATATGAATTTAAGTGTTCAGAAAATTCAAAAAGAATCGAATCCTGTACTGTCGCAGTTTTCGATTCTTTTTGATTCAGAAGAACAGCGCGATTGGGTAAAAAAAAAGATGGAAGAAGAAGGTATACCTGCACAAATTTATTATCTATTTCCTTTGCTCATGCAACAAGCTTATTCAGTGTACGATCTTAATCTACTTCGATTGAAAAGTGAACAGATGAATAGAAATTCCAGATCCATTTCAAACCGAATTTTATCCATTCCTTTTGATGCATATCTTTCAGATTCTGAAATCAATCAGATTATTCAGGTGGTTTTTCAAATCAGACTTTGTTTATCGGAATTTAGAAATCAATAGAGTGGAATAAATAGAGTATAGAGGATAAGAGAATGAAAAAAGTATTACATTTGGTTTCGGCTATGAATATTGGGGGAATTGAAACGCTCCTAATGAATCTGTTGAGGGAAAATTGCAATCAGAAATTACTGAAGTTTGAACTGTTATGTCTGTATGATCATGAGGGTGTGTTTGATCGGGAAATCAAAAAACTAGGTTATCCCATCCATAAGGTAAAAAATCCCCAAATACAGATCAAAGGAATAAGATATCTGGTCAGACTTTCTAGATTAACGAAATTTTTAAAAACAAACATGAATGATATCGATATTATTCATATTCACATCAGTTCGAGTATTTCAGCCTTCATTCCAATTCTGGCTAATAAATTCTCTGGAGTAAACAAAAAAATAGTAATCCATTCGCATAACTCTGACGGTGGATATAAAAAGTTGCACTATTTCGGGAAAGAAATCCTTAAAAAAATGGATGTGGTACGAGTGGCTTGTTCTCAACAGGCAGCAGATTGGTTATTTGGACCTGAGTCAGAATCTAAAAATAAAGTTCATATCATATTGAATGGAATTGATACACAAAAATTCAAATATTCTGAGTCGGTCAGACAAAGGATGCGTCAAGAATTGAATGTCGATAACAAGACGGTGATAGGCCATGTCGGCAGACTGGCAAAACAGAAAAACCATGGATTTCTGATCGAATCTTGCCGCTTATACCATCAAACTCATCCAAACTCTGTTCTTGTTATAGCTGGTTCTGGACCAGAAAGAAATTCAATAGAAAAAAAGATTGCAAATTATAGCCTGAATCATTGTGTGATGCTTCTCGGTGATCGCAATGATATATCAGACCTGTTATGTGCCTTTGATATTTTCTGGTTTCCTTCTCTTTATGAAGGGTTGAGCCTAAGTTTGCTGGAAGCCCAGAGTTCAGGACTTCAAATTTTATGTACAGACAATGTATCCAAAGAAACGGTCCAATCTGACCGAATTCATTTGCTGCCAATTCAGGATCCTAAACTCTGGAGTCTGAAAACTGATCAATACATCAATAAAAGAACATCAGGATCTAACACCTGTTCAATGGACATAAAAAACACCTATCGAGAATTGGTAAATTTGTATCATTTGCTGTAAGTCGATGATTGTTAGCCAGGATATTAAGGTTAAATATATATGAAAATTTTACTGTTAACAGAGTATATTGCTCCAAAAAAAGCGGTAGCCAGCATACGATGGACAAAAATAATCAAGTATCTCAAACAACTGGATAAAGATATACAGATCGATGTGATAACGACTCAAAGATTTCAGAATAGGATTCCTGAATATCAGATTGACGAGTTTTTAATCAGGGATCTTAGTCATATCGATCATTATTATCAGGTTCAATTGATCGATTATATCGTTCTGTTGTATCAAAAAGTCAAAGTTGGCTTTAAAAAGATTACAACAGGAAATAACCATAGAGTCTTTCAGAAGAACAGCCAAGAGTCTTTTAATCTGTTAAATAAAATGACAAATAATACAACCGAATGGAATAAAACTGTAAATAGTTGTTATAAAAACGATTCAATCCATTTGCGAAAACTGAAGAACTGGTATTTAAAAGTGTGGAGTGAATTAGTTTCTTCCCAAATCATCTATCACTACTGCATAAAAAGAGTGGATTTTAATAAATATGATTTTCTTATTACCAGCTATGGTCCTGAGTGGCCGCATAGAGTAGGTTCGATGATTAAAATGAGGCATCAGTCTCTCCTCTGGATTGCGGACTTTCGTGATCAATGGGCCAGGGAGATTGATGAAGATTGGTTATATTGTCGTAATAAGTGCTTAACTGAGAAGATCTGTATACATGCGGATTTGTTGCTGAAAGTAAATGATCATTTGATATTGCACGAATCGAAAAACCAGTCAGTGATGACTTTGACAAATGGCTTTGATCCTGATGAAAAACAGAAACCAAGTCGTGCGGATCAATTCTCTATAGTCTATACGGGTACAATTTATTATACTGATGACTTGAATCCATTGTTCGCCGCAATTAAGGAACTGATTCAGGATGGAAAAATAGATTTAAAGGATCTTGTCTTTTCCTATTGTGGTAACAGCAGTACTGTTTTTGACGCGTATATCCGAGAATATAACTTTGATGATTGTTATATTAACCACGGTAATTTATCCAGAAAAGAATCTTTAAAATTACAATCTTCAAGTTCTCTTCTGATTATGGCTGGCTGGAGTACAAATAAAGAAGTCATAGAATGGTCGGGTAAAATGTATGAGTATATGATGAGCGAAAAACCAATACTCTATCTAATGACTGGCGATCTGGAAAGTTCGGTTCCTTCACAAAAAATGAAAGATTTGGGAGGGTTTTGCTTCGAAACAGCGAAGTATGAAAAAGAATATACAAAGATGAAAGACTATATTTTAGATATTTATTTTCAATGGAAAAATGGTGCAATCAAAGTAGAGAATCAGGATAAGATGTATATCAATACTTTTTCATATCCAGAAATTGCGCGACGTTTTTATCAAATATTGAAAAATTTTAATTATTCTTAAAACTACTATACCCAAAACTCAGGTTTTACATAGGTATTCAGTAAGAAAGTTTATCTGTAATTACCGAAATTTTTTCTATCCAGAAATTCTATCTAAGTTTTAACAGCTTCAATTACGCTTTATGTACAGATATTTCGAGTTAGTATCACCTTATAATCCTGAAAAGATTTATTCTATGGTTAGAAATAATTCTACCTAGGTGAATCGTTATGTATCTCTGCTATGACAGAAAAAATG
This sequence comes from Ileibacterium valens, assembly GCF_001945525.1. Lineage (GTDB taxonomy): Bacteria > Bacillota_I > Bacilli_A > Erysipelotrichales > Erysipelotrichaceae > Ileibacterium > Ileibacterium valens. The sequence continues at coordinate 271 of NZ_MPJW01000044.1, read as the reverse complement.
GGGTTGTATATGGAAAAGTCTGCTGTTCACACTGGGTGGACGGTAAAGACCGAAAGACTTACATCAATCTTGGTCGTGTAATCGACAAACAGAATCATATTTTCAAAAACCGTAAGCGAGGACTGTTTCGCTACTTCCCACCATAGGATCTATATTTTGATGTGGATGAAAGCAAGTATTCATCCAGTCCTGTAACCCATTCACCATCTTTGATTCTTAGCTTTGGAGATGTCTGGTTTCTTAACGAATATCTGAAATCAACCGGACTCCT
>NZ_MPJW01000045.1 GCF_001945525.1 Ileibacterium valens | reverse complement strand
TTATCGTATTCGTGAGGCTTGAAGCCGAAAAATGGCTGATTCCAGATAAAAATTTCTGGTAGATTCTGAACACCACGATGAAGTGCGGAGCAATTCGCGCTTCTATCTGCTTAACTTAATGACATTGAGATTTTCTGAAAACAAAAGATTCTGAAGGGGAACTGGCGTCCGGAATGATCAGGTGCTTTCAATTTGGTTGTTTGGTTGCATATATGCAGAATATCCAGATTTCAGGTTTATATGCTTTGCGGGCTTTATATATTCAGCTGCTTGGCCCTGTTCATCTGGTAGATTTCTGAAGCATTTCACAGCCAAAAAAACAGAAAAAAGGAGTTGTAACTGAAAGAGAAAACAATCGAAAGCGCTTTGACCGGAATATAATTTCATTTTTTATCGATAAAAATCATCTTAAGACGGCTGAAAATAGGGTGAAAAGCTTAATTTTATGGATTATACTGAAAGTAAATTCTAAATATACTTTAGACTTTGAAATAAATTACAGATGCGATATACTTCCATTGTCAACAAGGAGAACAACTCATGAACACAAAAGGTATTGAATCAATCAAGGATCATCTGATCGTCTCCTGCCAGGCGCTGCCAGAAGAACCGCTTCATTCTTCCTTCATTATGGGAAGAATGGCCAAAGCCGCCAAAGAAGGCGGAGCGGCTGGCATCCGTGCTAATTCAGTTGAAGATATTCGAGAAATCCAGACTCAGGTCGATCTTCCAATTATTGGAATCATCAAGCGGGATTATCCCGAAAATGGAGTCCGCATTACTCCAACCATCAAAGAAGTGGATGAACTGATGGAAGTTAAACCGGAAATCATCGCAGTGGATGCGACCGATCGAATTCGTCCCGATGGCAAGACTCTCGATGAATTCTTTGCAGAGATCAAGGAAAAGTATCCAGAACAGAAATGGATGGCTGATTGCTCAACGGTTGAAGAAGCTCTTCATGCAGATCGGTTAGGTTTTGATTTCATCGGAACAACTCTGGTGGGATATACCCCTGAATCCGAAGGTGAGCACATCGAAAGCAACGATTTCGAAATTATTCGAAAAATTCTCAAGGATGCAAAACATCCGGTAATTGCGGAAGGAAACATCGATACTCCTGAAAAAGTGCGCAGGGTCATCGATCTTGGATGTTACAGCGTAGTGGTCGGAAGCATTATTACCCGCCCCCAGCTGATCACCAGACGCTTTACCGACGCACTCAAATAGACCACATAAAAAATTTCTGGCCATTCGGCCAAAAAAATTTGAGTGGGATGTAACCGCTCACTGAGATTCTGGTGAATGCCATAGGACTTAAATGAAAAGTCTCATGAAGCGGCAGCCTTAATTGTGAAAACGAGAAGAAAAATAAATTTGAATCATCATCGAAGAAAAAGGAGAAAACAAGATGAGAAATTTAGAAAAGTACGAAGGAGTTATTCCAGCATTCTATGCCTGCTTTGACGAAAATGGAGAAATCAGCCCAAAAGCAGTACAGGATCTGACCCGCTACTTCATCGACAAGGGAGTTAAAGGGGTTTACGTAAACGGTTCTTCCGGAGAATGCATTTACCTGACTCCAGAACAGAGAAAGACAGTTCTTGAAAACGTCATGGAAGCCAACGATGGTTCCTTAACCGTTATTGCTCACGTAGCCTGCAACTCCACAAAAGAAAGCCAGGAACTGGCAAAACATGCTGAATCTCTTGGTGTTGATGCCATCGCATCCATTCCGCCAATTTATTTCAAGCTTCCAGAACACGCAATCGCTAAATACTGGAACGACATTTCTGCAGCAGCTCCAAACACTGACTTTGTCATCTACAACATTCCACAGTTAGCTGGCGTAGCCTTAACTCCTGCTCTGTATGAAGAAATGAGAAAGAACCCAAATGTCATCGGTGTTAAGAACTCTTCTATGCCAGTTCAGGACATTCAGATGTTCTGCGCAGATGGCGGCGATGACTATATCGTGTTCAACGGACCGGATGAACAGTTCATTTCCGGACGTCTGATGGGCGCTAAAGGCGGAATCGGCGGAACTTATGGTGTAATGCCTGAATTATTCCTGAAGATGAACGAAGCTCTTGCAAACAAGGACTGGGAACTGGCTAAAGCCATTCAGTACGATGTCAATGAAATCATCTACAAGATGTGCTCCGCTCATGGAAATATGTATGCAGTGATTAAGGCCATTCTGAAAGAAAACGAAGGTCTTGAACTCGGAAGCGTAGCTGCTCCGCTTGCTCCATTAGCAGAAGGCGATGAAAAAATCGTTAAAGAAGCTGCTGAAATGATTCGCGCTGCCAAAGCAAAATACCTTTAAAGAAAATTTTTGAATAAACCTGACTCGAACATTCAGGAAGAAATAAGATCAATCCTTATTCGATTCCTGTTCAAAAAAGAGGAGAACCTGCTTTCTCCTCTTCTTCAGACAGGGATCGAAAATTTTAAGAATCGAATAGAATTGAAAACTGTTTTATCTCTTAGGAAAAGCTAAGGGATTAAGAGATTACTGAAAAAATAATTGAGAACAAACTTAAGTGAAAGAAACTTGAGAATTGAATCAAAAAAGATGAACGAAGGAAAGGTGGTTCTTAAATTGAACCGATCCGTCCTCAATATTAAAAGGAGAACACGATGCAAGGTTTTACAGTAATTGACCTGATCATTCTGGTTGTCTACCTGGCAGCCGTCCTCGTAGCCGGTCTGTTCTTTGCTAAGAAAGATATGAAAGGCAAGGAATACTTCAAAGGTGATGGAACCATTCCATGGTGGGTAACATCCGTATCTATTTTCGCAACACTGCTTTCCCCAATTTCATTCCTGTCTCTGGCTGGTAACTCCTATGCCGGAACATGGATTATGTGGTTTGCACAGCTTGGTATGCTGGTGGCGATCCCATTAGCAATTCGCTTCTTCCTGCCAGTTTACGCAAAACTCGATATCGATACCGCATATCATTATCTTGAACTGCGTTATGGTTCCAAGGCTCTACGTATTCTTGGGGCTGTGATGTTTATCATCTACCAGATTGGACGTATGTCTATCATTATGTATCTGCCATGTATGGTACTGGCTTCCTTAACAGGAATTAACGTGAACATTCTGATTCTGATCATGGGTGTCATCGCAATTATCTACTCCTATACTGGAGGACTTAAATCTGTATTATGGACAGACTTCATTCAGGGATCTGTTCTGATTGTCGGAATTATCTTTGCCTTGATTTATCTGATGAGCAACATCGATGGCGGCATCGGCGCCGTATTCAACTCCTTCTGGACAGAACACAAGTTCCTGGCTCCAGATCAGCCAATCTTTGATGCCAACATCCTGCGCGACTCTGTATTTATCATGATTTTTGGTGCCGGACTGAATACTCTTGGTTCCTATGTATCCAGCCAGGATATCGTTCAGCGTTTTACCACCACAACAGATACAAAGAAACTGAATAAAATGATGCATACCAATGGAATCCTTTCTTTGGTACTTGCTACAGCTTTCTACCTGATCGGTACAGGACTCTATGTGTTCTATCAGCAGAATCCACTTCCACCTGCAGCCGCTCAGGACCAGATTTTCGCTTCATATATTGCATTTGAACTTCCAGTGGGTATTACCGGACTTCTATTGGCTGCTATTTACGCCGCTGCTCAGTCTACACTCTCAACCGGTCTGAACTCGGTTGCTTCTTCCTGGACTCTTGATATTCAGTCAAGACTTGCCAAGAATGAAATGAGCTTTGAAAAACAGACCCGTATTGGTCAGTATGTATCTCTGTTTGTAGGTATCTTCTCAATCGTAGTTGCAGTACTTCTTGCTTCTGGAGGAATCACTTCTGCTTACGAATGGTTCAACGGATTCATGGGTCTTGTTCTTGGAATTCTGGTTGGTATCTTCATTCTGGGTGTATTCTTCAGAAATGCCAACGCTTGCGGCGCCTTTGCCGGATTTGCAGCATCTACTGCTGTCATGATTTATGTGAAATACATGATGACTGATGTTTCCATCTGGTCATACTCTCTGATTTCTATTACTGTCTGCCTGGTAGTCGGATTGATCGCAAGCTGGATTTACAATGCGGTAACCGGAAAGAAATCCGAAGCTCCTCGCTTTACCGTATATTCTGATTTCAAAAAAGGTCTGAAAGAAGAAAAAGTCGAAGCAGCACAGGCTTAAGTTTTAATCATTTAAATATCATTTGATCCATAGGTATCAAAGCCATTCAAACAGAATCTCAGAGGTCCAAGCTGACTTCTGAGATTCTGAAATGGATCGAATTAAAAGGAGAATCCGATGATTTTTGCAAGATTAAATGAAAATGAATCCCAGGGAATCCTCGCCGAAGGTGTAAAAAAAGCAATTGAATTTGCTAAGAACAATGATCTGGCTTCCTTTGAAAAAGGTCAGCATGTGATCGATGGCGATGATCTCTTCGTAAATATCGTTGAATATACAACAACTGACCCGGAAAACCGTTTCTGGGAAGCTCATAAAGATTATCTTGATGTTCATGTACCAATTTCTGGAACTGAGCAGATTGATCTGAACTTTCTGTCCAATCTTGAAAAAGGTGAATACCAGAAAGAAGGCGACTTCCAGCCAGCACAGGGAGAAAAGAATACTTCAGTGATCATGCAGCCAGGTGATTTCCTTGTCTGCTATCCAGAAGACGCACATCGTACGGCTGTTGCGGTCAATGGAAAGCCAGAAACAGTAAAGAAAGCGATCTTCAAAGTAAAGATTGACTGATCTTAACGCCTTTCAGCATGAGTCTGAAAGGCTTTTTTCAAATGATATGTCTATAGATAAAACCAGATAAAATCCGTTTTGAACTTACAAGATGAAAAATGTCACAGGAGGCATAAGAATATGGAAGAAAGAAAAGAAATTGGACCAAAAAGAGAATTTATCTGCATCGATATCGGCGGAACAGCTATTAAATATGGAGTCATCACAAACCAGGATGAGGTCTTGCTTCAGAAGGAAACTCCAACCAATGCCAAAATACTAGGCGGAAAAGGGCTGGCTCAAAAGGTTCATGATCTCTGCAAACAGTTAATTCAGGAATTTCCGAATGTTGAAGGCATTGCAATTTCAACTGCGGGAGTTGTAGATACAGAAAAAACAGAAATCATTCATGCCTCCAATGCCATTCCTGGATACATCGGTGTGAATTATCGAGAAGAACTGGCCGATCTGAATCTGCCTGTCGAAGTCGAAAACGATGTCAATTCCGCTGGATTATCAGAATACGTGTCGGGCAGTGCAAAAGGGACCAAAAGCGCCCTGATCCTGACCATCGGGACAGGAATTGGCGGATGCTTTATTGAAGAAGGCCGATTGAGTCATGGAAATACCTATTCAGCCTGTGAAGTTGGATATATCCCAATCGATGGAGTTGCTTTTCAGGATCAGGCGGCTACAAGTGCCCTTGTTCGCTCGGTAGCTATGCTCAAAGATGAACCTGAATGCGAATGGAATGGACGGCGTATTTTTGAATGCGCTGAAAATGGAGATGAAGTATGCGAAGCTGAAATTGAAAAACTGGCCCGCCGCATTGGTAAAGGCATCGCTTCGCTTTGCTTCATACTCAATCCGCAGGTGGTTGTTCTTGGAGGTGGAATTATGGCTCGTCAAGACATTCTTCGTCCCTGGATCGAAGCGGGATTTGTCTCCAACTCCATCCCTCTGATTGCCAAAAATACTGAAATTCGTTTTGCGTCTCATCAGAATGCAGCCGGAATGAAAGGGGCCCTGGTTCACTTTTTACAGAAGCATCCTGAGCTTGCATAAATATATGAAGGTTTTCAGTCATTGGGTACATGATGAATTGAATCTGACGTATTGAATCATTGAATCCTGAATAAAAGGAGCAGAACAAGTCCAGGAGAAGTTTATACAAATCTGGATAGGATCATAAGAATAGAAAGAGCAGGTTGACTTATGCAATACAAGGAAAAATCCGCAATTCCATATATTGAAGCGGCATACTCAACATTTACCGCAACAGAAAAGGAGGTCGCAAAATACTTCCTGAAAGGGACTGTGCCTGAAGATTTTTCCCTGAAAAGCATTGCGGTTGAACTTGCGGTTTCTGAGGCGACTCTGGTTCGATTTGCGAAAAAATGCGGTTTTAAAGGTTTTCGGGAATTTATCTACCAGTATGAAAAAAGTCTGGTCGCAAACAAACCAACCGAAAATATTACTGAATCTTCTCTTCAGGTTCTTGATGCTTATCAGGACTTATTAACAAAAAGCTATTCCCTGATCAATGAAGAACAAATCTGTCGAATCGCAGTGATGATTTCTGAAGCTTCAAAAGTGTTTGTCGGTGGGATTGGATCGTCTGGATATGCCGCCAGAGAAATGGCTTATCGGTTCATGCGAATCGGTCTGAGCATTGAAGCGTTTGATGATTTTGACATGATGAGAATGATTGCGGTGTTCAGAAAACCTGATGATCTTGTGGTTGGGTTATCTCTATCTGGAAATCGGGATGTAATGCTGGATTATCTTCGCCTTTCAAGAGAGAGGGGAGCAAAAACAATACTGATCACATGCAATCAGTATGACTACCATAATAATATCTGTGATGAAATTGTTCTGGTTCCTTCATTAATTCATTTGAATCATGGAAACCTGATCTCCCCACAGTTTCCGCTGCTTGTGATGATTGATATATTGTATGCCGCTTATATGCGCTATAACCGGGACGAAAAACAGCGCCTGCATGATGAAACCCTCAGAGCCATTGAAACTGGCACTATAACAGAATAAGGTTGAGATTTTTTGCCTTTAAAAAAGGTAAATCAACAGAAGATTTGAAGTCATACAGAAAGGTAAACTGAATTAAAATGAAAAAAAGAATTCTTTGTTATGGAGATTCCAACACCTGGGGTTTTTCTCCGGAAGAATATAAAAGAATGGATGAGAGATGGACCAGAAATCTCTCATTAAATAAGGATCAGGTCGAGATTATTGAAGAAGGGCTCAATGGACGCAATGCCGTTTGCATTGACACCTTTCAGCCAGAAAAATGCGGATTTAAGGATTTTAAAAGGGCTCTAATTTCCCATCAGCCGCTGGATCTTATCGTCCTGATGCTTGGAACAAACGATCTGAAGTCTTCCTATCACAGTTCGGCCCGCTTTATTGCCAATGGGATTCGCCAGTATGTCTGTGAATATCTGAATCCGACTTTATTTGAAGGAATGCCTAAACCTGAGCTTCTGGTCATTTCACCTATTTTACTGGATGAGACTTTACCGGAAATTGTCGGTCCTGCCGGCAACTTCAACTCGTATTCTGTGGCTCAGTCCAAACTGCTTGCCCAAGAGATCAAGCAAGCGATAGCTCCATATCCAGTTCATTTTATGAATGCTGCAGAGTTTGCCTCTCCTTCGAAAATTGATGGAATCCATATGGATGAAAAAAATCATGGACTCCTGGCTAAAGCAATCACCAAAAAGATCCAGGAAAATTTTCCAGAATTAGACTAAAGAGAACAAAATTTAAGATATCCAAAAAGCGCGAATCAAGTCAGATCGCGCTTTTACTTTATTTGATCAGTTCAAACGAAGTAAAAGGATTTAAAAAATCGGATTAAAGAGTGACGATTGATTCAAAAGGCTTGATCTTTCTTATGTTAGGGATTAAGGTAAGCAAGCTGTTTATGGAATTGATTGAAAAATCAGAACTGAAACAGCAGTATTGAATATCCAGACTCCTTTATCTAAGGGCAAAAATCCTTATTTGTGAAAATCTAAAAATAATTCACAAAAAGGGTTGACCGATGATTGCTGGAGTGATATTCTTAATGAGCCTTGTGAGAGACGGCTTGTTTCTCACAAGTGAAGTCTTCTTCTGATTGTGAAATTCAAAAAGAAATTCACAAAAGTCTTTGACTTTGATCAGGACAGGGAGTAAGATAAACAAGCTTGTGAAAGATAAATAAATCTTCACAAATAACTCGTTCTTTGAAAACTTTACAGACAGTATGTACAAGTACCAATTGGTACAGGTTAAACAAACAAACCAAGTACAAGTCAATTCAACCTGAACAATCACAAAGTAAAAAACGCAAAAGCGTTGAGTCAAATCAAATGGAGAGTTTGATCCTGGCTCAGGATGAACGCTGGCGGCATGCCTAATACATGCAAGTCGAACGGTATCTTTGGATACAGTGGCGAACGGGTGAGT
>NZ_MPJW01000226.1 GCF_001945525.1 Ileibacterium valens | reverse complement strand
GGGAAGAGAGAATGGAGCAGTGGCAAACGGCCCTGAATCGAGTTATAGTGTGTTTGGTAATTTTGTTTATTGAGCATGAACATATTTTACCAAAAAAGGCACCTCATCCATTACGGATCAGGTGCCTCTTTTTATTTTTGGACTGTCAGAAATTTAACAGCCCCTTTAACGGTGTTTCTTCTGTTGGATTGACAACAGAATCCTGGTTGAATCCATTAGACTGGACGAAGGATTCAAATGAAGTTGTATGTACAGAGATCGTTGAAGGATTGGATTGCTGTTAAAACGCAGACAGAAGAAACAATTTATGAAGCCGGGAGAACTACTTCGCTTTTCCCTGGTTGGCTACCGCATTCATTTTTGCTTCAAGAGCAGCCTGATCACCAAGGTAATAGTGACGCAGAACATTCATGTTATCGTCGAATTCATAAACCAGAGGTACGCCGGTTGGAATATTCAGTTCGAGGATTTCGTCGTTGCTCATGTTGTCGAGATATTTTACCAGAGCACGCAAGGAGTTGCCATGGGCAGCGATAATTACGTTTTCTCCATTTTCGATATCGGGTTTGATGATTTCCTGGTAGTAAGGAACAACGCGGTCAATTGTTGTTTTTAAAGATTCGGTTAATGGAAGTTCACCTGCATTGACTCTGGCATAGTGCTTCTGGTTCTTTGGTGCTCTTTCATCTTCAGGGCTTAATTCAGGGGGTGTTACATCAAAGCTTCGGCGCCAGATTTTTACCTGTTCGTCGCCGTATTTAGCAGCGGTATCCGCTTTGTTTAAGCCCTGCAGTGCTCCGTAATGACGTTCATTTAAGCGCCATGTCTTTTCGATAGGGATATAGTTTTCATCAAGTTCATCAAGAACATGATTTAATGTATGGATTGCTCTTTTCAGATAGGAAGTGTAGGCCTTATCGAAAGTAAATCCTTCTTCTTTCAGAAGTCTGCCTGCTTCAGCAGCTTCTTCATGACCTTTGGCGGACAGATCAACATCAGTCCATCCAGTAAAACGGTTTTCTTTATTCCATTCGCTTTCGCCATGGCGAAGCAACACAAGTTTTTTCATGGATTCAATTGTCCTTTCAAATGATTAGTAATAACTAACTAAATTATATCTAATTTTTTTGCCGGTCGTTAACAAAATGACTTTTTCCTCCTGAATTGTAAAAATAACCTTATTAGGATAAGCATGTAAGCGAAATCTCAAAACGAACGGTTTCAGAAAACGCTTTGAGATTCGAAAAAAGTCGAAAAACCAATTCTGGTTTACGTTAAAATGGATAGGAGAAGAACGGATTCGCTGCACGAATTCACAACTTTTATTTTGAAGGAGGAGAAAAATGGCAAAATTTCCAGATGGCTTTTTATGGGGCGGTGCCACAGCGGCAAACCAGTATGAAGGAGGCTGGAATGAAGGTGGAAGGGGAATGACACTTTCGGATGTTACCACCGGTGGAACCAATCTAACGCCGAGAATGGTTACCTGGAAGGACAAATTCGGTAATCCTCATGCTTCCCCCGAGCATGGATTTAGTCTGCCGGAAGGCGGAGAGTATGCGGTTTTGGAAGACTATTATTATCCGAACCATAAGGCAACAGACTTTTATCATCATTGGAAAGAAGATATCGGCTTATTCGCGGAGATGGGCTTTAAGGTATTCAGAATGTCCATTGCCTGGAGCCGTCTGTTTCCAACCGGAATGGAAGAAGAACCAAATCCGGAAGGAGTTCAGTTTTATAAAGAGATCTTTGAAGAGCTGAAAGCGCATGGAATTGAACCTCTGGTAACAATCTGGCATTTTGATACGCCGCTTTATCTTGTAGAGCATAAGGGCAACTGGACCAATCGTGAACTGATTGATCTGTATGTTCGATTTGCCAAAACCTGTTTTACAGAGTTTAAAGGACTGGTTCGTTACTGGCTGACTTTTAACGAGATTAATAACCCAATTCAGTTTATCGATTTTGTAGAAGGTGCTGATGATCAATCCTATCAGGACGCTTATCAGACACTCCATTATCAATTTGTGGCCAGTGCCAAAGCGGTACAGGTCGGTCATGAAATTGATCCGGATAATATGATTGGATGCATGATCTGTGGAATATGCAACTATCCATTAACTCCTGATCCAAAAGATATCGCTAAATGCATTTATACCTGGCAAAGAAATCTCTTCTATTCTGGAGATGTTCAGGCTTTAGGCGAATATCCAATCTTCGCTAAAAAATTATGGGCAGAGCATGACGTCGCTTTGGATATCACACAAGAGGATATGGCTATTCTTAAAGCTGGAGTTGTAGACTTCTATTCTTTCTCTTATTATATGTCGAATTGTGTAACGACTCATGAGAATACAGATAAGGCCAGCGGCAACTTTGTGATGGGTGCTAAAAACCCATATCTGACTTACTCGGATTGGGGCTGGGCTACTGATCCGGAAGGTCTCGAAATCTTCTGCCGTCTGGTCTGGGATCGTTATCATAAGCCGCTGATGATCGTTGAAAACGGACTGGGTGCGATTGATAAAGTCGAAGAAGATGGATCAATCCATGATGATTACCGGATTGACTATCTGAGAAAACATATTGAAGCCATGAAAAATATAATCGGAGAAGGAATTGATCTGATTGGATATACTCCATGGGGATGCATCGACCTGGTTTCCGCTGGAACTGGAGAAATGCGCAAACGCTACGGATTTATATACGTTGATATGGATGATGAAGGCAATGGCTCGATGAACCGCAGCCGTAAAGATAGCTTCAACTGGTATAAGCATGTCATTGAAACAAATGGAGAAGAAGTCTGATTGGATTAGTTATTCATAAAAATAATTAAGTCTTATTAATAATGATTCACAAAAATCATTTATAAAGTTGGAATACTGAGATCGAAATTGTCGGGATCGAAAGATGATCAGAATATCTTTCGATCCTTTTTGCATCGACTAGATTGTGATTTTAATACTTCCGTTATTCTTTTGAATTATATAGATTCACTCCTGTCTGTTTGGAATGAAGGACAAAATGAAAAAGAATGAATGAATTGTTTAGATATTTCACGAAAATTTACATAAATTTGCAATAATTTTCACAAGCGATATAATGGACTTCACAGAAAATTCAGGAGAGAAATTTATGAAAAAATATGGAGCGGGAACAACCGCAGTTCAGGGTGGCTATCGCCCCAGTAATGGTGAGCCTCGTCAGGTTCCAATTGTTCAGTCCACAACATTCAAATTCGATACAGGAGAAGCGATGGGCCGACTTTTCGACCTCGAAGATTCCGGTTATTTCTACAGCCGTCTGCAAAATCCAACCTGTGATACGGTAGCAGCGAAGATCTGCGAGTTAGAAGGCGGAAGTGCTGCCATGCTGACAAGCAGCGGGCAGGCAGCAAACCTGCTGGCTATCTTTAATATTGCAAATGCAGGAGATCACATCGTCAGTTCCTCATCCATATACGGTGGGACATTTAATCTGTTTGCGGTTACGATGAAAAAAATGGGCATTGATTTTACATTCGTAGATCCGGATGCTTCAGCAGAAGAAATTAAAGCCGCATTTAAGGAGAATACCAAAGCACTCTTTGGAGAAACGATTGCAAATCCTGCGCTGACCGTTCTGGATTTTGAAAAATTCGCATCAGTGGCTCATGATATGGGGGTTCCATTAATCATTGATAATACCTTTGCTACACCGATTAACTGCCGACCAATTGAATGGGGTGCTGATATTGTTGTTCATTCAACCACAAAATATATGGATGGTCATGGAGCAGCGGTAGGTGGAGCCATAGTTGATGCCGGCAAGTTTGACTGGATGGCTCATAAAGATAAATTTCCTGGCCTGACTACCCCTGATGAGAGCTATCACGGGATTACTTATGCCGAAAAGTTTGGAAAAGAAGGAGCGTTTATCACGAAGGCGACTGCCCAGCTGATGAGAGATTTCGGTTGTGTTCAGTCCCCGATGAATGCTTACTACCTGAACCTGGGTCTGGAATCTTTGCATGTCCGTATGCCAAGACATTGTGAAAATGGCCAAAGAGTCGCTGAATATCTTTCGCGCCATCCAAAAATCCGCTCTGTTACTTATTGTGGTTTACCTGAAGATAAATACCATAAACTGGCGATGAAATATCTGCCCAACGGAAGCTGTGGGGTTGTTTCCTTCAGAATCAATGGAGGCAAAAAAGCAGCTGAAGAGTTTATGTCTCACCTTAAACTGGCAGCAATTGAAACACATGTTGCCGATGCAAGAACCTGTGTTCTTCATCCGGCCAGTACGACTCATCGGCAGCTCTCCGATGCTGAACTTGAAGCGGCAGGCATTTATCCAGACCTGATTCGCTTTTCCTGTGGAATTGAAGATTCAGAAGATCTGATTGCTGATATTGCGCAGGCTCTTGAAGCAGTAGAGATTGAATCCATCTAATGAAGAGATCGGATTTAAGGCATAAGGAAATATAAGTATGCAGACTCCTGTAAGTCTCTAATTAAAGAATCGATTTGAGAATTGAAAGAACTGGATCAGTCCTGTTTCATCCGATTCTTTTTGGTTCTTAACAGGCAGAGATTGACTTTTACATTTTATGAAGCAAAAGATCTGACAAAAAAGCAGAAAATCCATACAGAAGATGAGAAATTCGATTGATCTTGATTGCGAATTCACTATAGTGTTTCAAATGTTTGAAATTTCCTTCATAATCAATGAAATAAGAAAAGGAGAAGCTCGCAAGCATCTTCACCAATCATAAACTGTTAAAGGATCAGATCTGGGATAGACAGGAATCAGGATAGAAATAAAAATACAGTCAGACTGCTGACTGATAAAATGATAAAAAGCATCCGGTCATGGAATTCGAAGGTTTATGAATTCTGTGACCGTATTGATTATTGCGAGCTAAATTGTCATGCCTATTAAAATTCCAGAACAGCTGCCGGCCACGCAGACACTGATCGATGAAAACATATTTGTGATGACTGAAAAGCGGGCTTTATCACAGGATATTCGTCCGCTGCATATTCTGCTCTTAAATCTGATGCCGACCAAGATTGAAACGGAAACTCAGATTGCCAGACTCATCGGAAATACTCCACTGCAGATTGAGTTAGAACTTCTGCAAATGCAGACTTATACTCCAACTCATATTTCGTCAGACCACATGAAGCACTTTTATACCACTTTTGACCAGATCAGAAACAATTACTATGATGGATTGATCATTACTGGTGCGCCTTTGGAACACCTGACCTATGAGGATGTTGAATACTGGGATGAGCTTTGTCAGATTATGGACTGGTCCTTATCTCATGTCTATTCCACATTGCATATATGCTGGGGAGCCTTTGCCGGGCTTTACTACCACTATGGCATTGATAAGAAACCTCTGGATGAAAAACTTTTTGGAGTGTTCAGCCATCATGTGGATCGGCGATCTTCAATTTTATTTCGTGGATTTGATGATACGTTCATGGTTCCGCATTCAAGGCATATCACAATAGATGAAAGTGATGTAAAGGAGCATCCGGAATTAAAAATTCTGGCCTCTTCAGAGCAGGCTGGCTTATATGCCATGTCGACGGAAGGTGGCCGTCAGATTTTTATTACGGGCCACTCAGAATATGATCAGAGAACACTCGAAAAAGAGTATCTTAGAGATAAGAAGGCTGGCAAGCCGATTCATGTTCCAGAAAATTATTATCCAGGGGATGATGATACCAGAGAACCTCTGGTCAGCTGGCGCTCAAGCGCAAATCTCTTTTTTGCCAATTGGATCAACTACATTGTTTATCAGACTACTCCATATGATTTAAATTCTTTGGAAGTTGTAAGAGAATTTGCTAAAAAAAATTAAATTAAAATGGTCGAAGGACCATATGCAAAATGCAAGAAGGAAACAAAAGATGACTGAAACCATTCGTACTGAAATTGATGTGAATGAAAAAGCGGGATATATTCTCGATTGTCTCAAACAGGGGATCCTGCTTACCACAAAAGAAAATGATCTGCTGGATACCATGACGATTGGATGGGCCACAATTGGGATTGATTGGTCCATTCCAGTTTTTACTGTTTATGTTCGGGAAAGCCGTTTTACCAAGGTGCTTCTGGATAAAACCAATCAGTTTACTGTTAATATTCCGCTCCCGGGTAAGAATGTCCGTAAAATTCTCAGTTTTTGCGGAACCAGATCGGGAAGAGATACGGATAAATTTAAAGAGTTAAATTTGCACACAGTTCCGGGGCTGACTGTAGATGTTCCAGCTATTGTCGAGCTGCCATTAACGATTGAATGCGAAGTTCTTTATGTGCAGGAACAGGATCCTCGCAGGATTCCGGATTCTATTTTACAAAGGCATTATCCAAATAAGGATTTTCATACAGCCTACTATGCCAGAATTACGGCTGCTTACATTCTTGAAGAAGAGAAGTAATGAATCTGAGAGAAATTTCATAATCAGCACTTTTCAAAAAAAATTGATGGACCAAAAGTTATAAATCTGAAAAAAGGCACGAAATGAACCGTGCCTTTTTTCATCGAGAAGCCATCAGGGATTCAGAAAATCAGAATGGCAGACCTTTTCTGTTGAACTTTGGTCGGTCAGGTCAGGTTTTGTCTGCGAGTTTTCAGGGGATGAATGCCTGGCTTTTTTTTTGTTGGTGATAAATGAACTAAAGCAGATGCAAAATCAACGACAGCCTGACCGGAATGTCTGGGCAGTGTATGTTTTTGAGCCATAACCATGGCTCTGGCAATCTGCGGATTGAGAAGCTGTTCAAGAAAGGGAATGATCTCTTCAGGCTTGCGGGCATAAAAGGCCATATTCTTTCGTTCAAAGTATTCTGCATTGGCGCTTTCTACACCGGGTATTGGAGAAACAAGCATCAGCGGAGTTCCGGCGGCTGCAGCTTCGGTGATTGAAAGACCACCAGGTTTTGTCAGATAAACATCGCAGGCATGAACATAATCATATACATTATCTACAAAGGGAATCGGTTTGATTTGCTCATGGCCTTCCTGAAGGAGCTGAAGATAAAGATCATCCGAATGACCGCACATCACCAGAAGATTGACATCTTTATGGCCTTCGAGAAAGGCTTCAAGATCCTCGAAATCTTTGGTTATACTGGAAAAGCCCATACTGCCGGAACCTAAAAGAAGCAGAGTTTTATCGACTGGAAGCTCCAGTTTTTTTCGAATCTCTTTTCTGTTTACAGTTTTTTCAAATTCTGGATCAACAGGAATACCTAAAGGCAGAACTTCATATGGATCGAGATGCCATTTAAGAAATTCATCTTCAATATCCTTTGAGGCTATGCAGGTATAATCGCAGTCTGCCTGAGTTTCAAAGGGAATGCAGGCATAGTCTGTGGTGATCAGAATACTTGGCGGCAGTCGAAGACCTTCTTCCTTTAAAAGGGTGATCATCATTCCGGCATACATATGAGTACAAACGATCAGATCGACTGGATTCTTTCTCAGATAGTCCAGAAGCCGGCGTGAGGTGGATTTCTGAACATCAAGGACTGGAGAGGGAAGGGGAATGATGTTTTCCAATTTTTCATACCATTCCCCTGCTTTATATAGACCATAGAAAACTTTTGGATATTTTTGAATGAGATGAACATAAGCTCCCCCAACCAGATTGGCTGTTTTCCTGGAATCGAGTGTATATGGATCCAGAAACTGAGTATCCCAGCCGTTTTTTTCAAAATGTTTGATCATTGCATGGGCACAACTGTCATGGCCTCCGCCTGTGGAGCAGCTTAACAGCAGAGCTTTTGGTTTCATAAAACAACATCCTTTCCGTTTCTTTCCTTTTATAACATTGCTGAAGTATGGTTTCTAGTTTGATACTTGTACGAAGGGAAGAAATGACTGGAAAGAACAAAAAGAATAAGCTTTCAGTTTCAAAAGAGGAAATAAGAATGAATTACAATGACTTGACTCAGGGACCGATAAAACAGGTCATGCTGAAGTTTGCAGGCTTTATGATTTTCGGAAATCTGCTTCAGCATATGTATAACATCGCTAATACCTGGATTGTAGGAAGATACTTAGGAAGTTCTGCATTGGAAATTGTGGGATCAGCATATGCTTTGATGACCTTGATCACATCCATCTTAATGAGCTCATAACAGTTTCAAGTAATCACATAGCATGTAGTTCATTCTAAAAATATCTCGTGTTCCACCTGTGAAAACGGTATTATTATTATAGTGGAGGCAGTATCCATGGCATTGATGAAAATTGGAGAATTCGCCAAAGAACTTGGTGTTTCTGTACA
>NZ_MPJW01000153.1 GCF_001945525.1 Ileibacterium valens | reverse complement strand
ACGGATCGTTCGGTCGCTGTCAGTGATTTCAATCACCGGCTTTGGACTCTCGTCTGATCCTTCCAAATCCAGGAAGACCGTCCTGTCAATTTCTACGAATTCAAGAGCCGCTGAAGCAGGCGATACGGCGGCAGCTTTTCTGCGCCAGTACTGGAAGGTGGATAAAGCCAGGCCGTTTTGGACGCAGAAGCCAGCCTGAGTCAGACCTGACACCTGATATTGATCAACCAGGTTCATCCACTGTTCCTGATTCAGTTCACGGGATTTGGAAAACAGATAATTATGCATAAAATCCTCCAGTTCTAGTCGAATACAGAATATCGACTGGAACCGGAGGATCTAAGCCCGTGCAAATTTCAAAAGGTTACATTATATCTGTAAAAAATGAACTATTCCTGTCATTTGAATCTTATTAATTTAGGCATATATTAACAATTGTCTGAATTAGGATTTTTTTGAAAATCAGGGGTTTTCAGTCAACCAAACATTTTGTAAAATGGATCGCGGTTAAAAGTGTTTTTGCAAAAGATTTGAATCAATTGTTCTATCATTCGAACAATGGAATCCTGCGTTAACAAATTTAATTCTTTAGTAAATAAAAATAGCCGACCTAGGTTTGTTATTCTTTAATTCAGAGTCTGAGTTAATTAAAATACCTACCATTTTGATAAATTTCAAGTGGAAAGTGAGTAACGAAATGAATGAAAAACCCCTTTTTTCTGAATAATTTAACCGTTGGAAAAGCGTTTTATTTCCTATCAAAAAAAGTGTGTTATAATTTAATCGGGTATATGATTATGGCAGTTGATAAACGTTTAATTGTGAATCAGATTTATTCCACTTCAATTCAATTGTTTATGGATAAAGGATATGAAAACATTTCAGTCAACGAGATTTGCCGAAATGTCGGGATTACCAAGCCAACTTTTTACCGATATATCAGTTCGAAAGACGATATTCTGACTAACTATTATTTTGATATTCCAGAGTTTCATCCGGTGATAAACAAGGCAAGTGAGCAGGAGAATGATTATCTTCAACTGATTATTGATACTTTTCGAAATAGCTTTTCTCACTATCTTTCTTTAGGTGTTGATTTATTTAAAAGTCATATTATCTCTCAAACAAAAGGGTTGACTCAACTGACTGGATATGACGAAAATTTCAAGAATACGATGATTGACTATATCGAAAAGGGCAAAAAGTATGGACAGATCCAAAATGAACAGGATCCTGAAACAATTCTTGAACAGTTGATGGCTATCCTGCTGGGATATGCGTATACCATCTGTACCAATCCTACAGATGACGCAGCAGAGCTTTCCGATCTGGAGAGTCTGATGATTGGGGTTTGCCATGCCTATACAGATATGCCGGAGGACGTTCATGGCTAAATCCTACGACGAGAAGAGACAATTAATCCTAGATACGGCAGCGGAACTTTTCGCTAAGAAAGGTTTTAAAGATGTTTCAGTGATGGATATTTGCAACTCATGCAATATCACTAAACCAACTTTTTATAAGTACGTCGTCTCTAAGGAAAGCATTCTGACTGATATTTTCAAGCAGGGAGAAAAACTCGTAATCCCCAATATGATCGAACTCAGAAAGCAGAATAAGCTGTTGCCTGCCTTCTGGACAGGAATGACTGGAACACTCGTAGTGGCTGAGAATATCGGCTGTGATCTTTTAAAGAGCTATATTGTAACCCTGTTGAAGCAGAGTGCAGAAAGCGATCGATTTAACACTTCTCTTCAGATCGAAATGGAAAGCATTATTGAAGAACTTCAAAAACAGCATCTGATTAAGAACATGACAGCCCCGAAAGATATTTACAAGCTAGCGGTATATCTCAACCGCGGATTATTGATGATGTGGGCTTTTAATGGTGGTACTTTTGACCTTACCGCGTCATTCAGAAGGTCCATGGTCACAATCCTTGGGATTAAAGATGGAAGGGATCTGATCTTACGGTCAGATTCAGATGGCCTGGTTTACGCCTAGCGCCAGACGCATTAACATTGAATTTGACGTACCGACCAGAGAAGACAGAGCGACGTTAAAAACAGAGCTCTGTCTTTTTATTATGTAAACAGGAATTGAAGCAGAAATTTGAAATTACAATCATTGGAAAAATTTGATTCCATAATGATGATAAGACAGTATGGAAGAAAAGACGATGCATTGGACATCGTCTTTTAAACTGAAAGCAGGTGTTATGGATAAGCCTGATTTATATACCTGAAAAATTATTTTCAAATGGTAATTTCTAAGAGGTTATTTTCGATACAATGCAAAAATCATTCCCATCATCAAGCTTACAGCTAAAGTGATATCTGGAAACAAAAGGACGTTGCCCAAAGCATCAAAAACTGCAGCTGCCAGCAATAAAGCAAACAGAACGTAAGAGATCAGTCTTAACTGCCATTTTTGTTTGATATCTGTTTGTCTGATCAAAAAATACAGGACCAGATAGAAGATCAAAACAAGCAGTAATGGCAAAAGCAGAGAAGGAATTGGTCCTGTGTATCCAGAACTTTCAGAGATGTTCATAAAAAACTGAAGCGGAATCAGCTGATTATAGAACAGAAAGATCACGATAAGGATCAAAGCCAATAAATATAGAAAGTACGACATATAGTTCTCACCTCTTTTATGTATTGAAAAGCCAACATAAAAAAATTATTTATAACAAAACTATTTGCGTAAACAAAAGACAAAACAACAGACTGTATATTACATTTCATGGTAAGCCTGACGTCTCGGACTTGGCAGTCCTTTTTGCGGTTTTCTGTCTGCAATTGATTACTTTGAAAATTTATGGTTCGGGAACTCTATTTGGATTTGTTAACAGGTCCGTCACATGAATTTGAATTATATGCGTAAGCCGGATCACTCAGAATATAATTTTCAATGACTTCAGCTACAGCTCCCTGTTCACAGGAAGCTTTCGTGATGACGTCGCATTCAGGTTTCATGGGTTCAATTGTATTCGCAGCTCCAACTCCTAAACCGGCTGCTTTAATCATCGCTAAATCATTGAAGTTATCTCCAATGGCAATGGTTTCTTCCGGTTTTATGTTCAGATAATCAGCTAACCAGAGAAGGCCGCTTCCTTTATTCACTCCCTTAGGATTAAATTCGATGTATCGATTGCTCGAAAAGCTGACATCCAGATTACCTGTAATCTCTTCAAGGTCTTTTTCTATTGTTTTCAGGTAATCATAATCCGTATTTACAAATAGAACCTTTGCAATCGCCTGATCTCTCAGAAAATCCAGGTTATCTTCATCAAATTCAACGAAATGCATCCGTCCAGCGTTATAGGCTCGTTCACTTTCATGAATTCGCTTTACATAAACTTCATCCTGTGTATAGACATGAATGCAAACATCATACTTTAGTCCTCGAAAATACAGTTCCTGTGCCTTATCGAAATCCAGACCTTCAAAACGAAGAATTCGATTATCCTTGCTTTCAATAATTGCTCCACCATTAAATGAAACAGCAAATTCGTTTTCTTTATCAAACTGGTTCAGCTCCTTTAATGTTGGCTCAATGGACTTGAATCCACGTCCAGTAGCACAGACAAAGCGGACTCCTTTCTGTGCAGCTTTGGCAATAGCTTCCCGGTTTCTTTTGCAGACAGTTCAATCAGCTGATAACAGGGTTTCATCGAGATCACAGGTGATCAGTTTATAACTCATTATTTTTCCTCCGATATTTTCTCTTTTCATCTACTGAAATTTTAATTGGTTAAAGCTAAGAAGAAAAAATAATTTTGCAAATCGAATGAAAGGTTTAACTGACAGCCATTTCTACAGCATTTTGAAACAAGAGCTTCAAAATCCAACAATTCAGTGATCAATCTGTCTATGAATTTTTTTTACCATCTTTGAGATCGAATTATAAAACCAAAACAGATATTTAAAACCGAAACGATCTATTTGCTGGTTCTTAACCTCTTAAATTCAATGGTTGTCTTTTTGGAACTGAGTAGATCAAAATCTGTGTCGGGAGTTCCTTGGTTGATTATTATAAAAACAAGAAGACGATTCGTCGTTTGATGTTAGACAATGCATTCATTGAGTGCTATTTTAAATAAGTATTTTGAAAATGTTTTCAGAAAATCAGGAAGGGTGGATTGCTTGAGTTACATTTCATTTATGAAGGAACAGATTGAGTGTTTTATGGAGAAGGATCCATCCATTCATTCTAAATGGGAAGTTTACTGGATGCCAGGCTTTAAAGCCATTCATACCTGGTACTTCACACATAAGCTCTATCAGAAAAAGCATTTTGCGCTCGCTCGTTATCTATCATTAAAAAATCAAAGAAAAACCGGGATTGACATTCATCCTGGCGCAACCATTGGGCATCGCTTTTTTATTGATCATGGTGTAGGAGTAGTTATTGGTGAAACCTGCATCATTGGCGATGATGTCATGGTTTATCAAGGGGTTACTTTGGGCGGTACTGGAAAAGTTGGTGGAAAAAGACATCCTACGGTTGAAGATCAGGTCTTAATTGGTGCAGGAAGTAAAATCATTGGAAATATAACTTTGGGTCATCATTCAAAAGTCGGGGCTGGAGCGATTGTTATTCGCAATGTAGATCCTTATGTAACAGTTGTTTCTCCACCAGCTTACCCAGTTCGTGATAAAAATTCGAAAATGTCCAACCTGTGTAAAATGGGGAATGAACGCTGGACACGTAAAGAAGTTGAGTGTCTGCAAAATGGCCGAATGCCAACAGACTCTCGATGTAAAGAAGAATCAGATTCGATTATCCATTCAAGAAAAGAAGCTGAGGCAAAGCTGGCCAAAGACTCTATCTCTGATAGAGATGATTGATCAAGCATAAACAGGAAATCTGTAAAAACAAATCATTTGCTTTTGGATTAATTATCATTGTTGTTTAATTAAGGTTGAATATTCTGTTTAGCAGACAGGCTGATCTTTTTATTGATGCCTGTCTGCTTCTTTTCGTCAATGGTCTGATCGAATAACCAGGTGCAATAGACTGCTTTATTCATTTGACGAATCATCGAGTAAAATAATAGGTAAATGAATGCACAGAGCACGATCGGAATATTTTTTTCAAATGTGGATATTATAGATCGTGAATAGGTTGACCGGTCAGCATACAAATGGAATACACATTAGGATTAAAAGATTACATTTTATTAACAAGTCATTTGCAAGAAAGGAGGAAGGGGTAAAAATTCATGTTTCTGATCTGAATTTTTGATCTCTGCTTAATATGAAAATAGTCTTGATTGAAGACCTTGCTGTATCGAATGAACAGATCGAACAAGCAAAAAATAATTTAAAGAAACAAGGTCATGAATTGATCTACAAGCCTGGAATGTCAAAAGCGAAAGAGCAGATTGACACATTGAAAGATGCAGATATTCTGATTATTGGAAACATGCCTTTGCATGAAGAAGCCATCGATAAAGCCAATAATTTAAAATTCATCGATGTAGCTTTTACTGGAACGGATCATATTCCGGTTGCGGCCGCCAGTAAAAGAAATATTCCAGTATCTAATGCTTCTGGCTATGCTACTGAAGCGGTGGCGGAACTGGCATTATACGCCATGATTGATTTATTCAGAAAAATCGAACCTTTACAGACAGCGGTCCGTAATTCAAAAACCAAAACCGGAATTCGCGGCCGTTTACTCAATGGAAAGACTGTAGGTATTGTGGGAGCAGGGCATATTGGATCGAAAACAGCTCAATATGCAAAAGCCCTGGGAGCAAAAACTCTTGGTTATTGCCGTCATCCAAAAGAAGATCCAAATATTGACCAATTTGTATTACTTGATCAGCTGCTTACTGAATCAGACATCGTCTCTTTGCATGTGCCCCTCAATGAATCAACCAGACATCTGATTTCCAAAGAACAGTTTGAATTGATGAAGCCGGATGCATTCCTGATCAATACAGCCCGAGGACCCGTGGTGGACAGCGCCGCTTTAATTGATGCACTGAATCAAAAGCAGATTGCGGGTGCTGCTCTGGATGTTTTTGATCAGGAACCGCCTTTATCAAAAGATGATCCTCTGCTTTCCTTTAATCGGGATCAGCTGATTCTTACTCCGCATATTGGTTTTGATTCGGAAGAATCAATGATCGCACGCTTTAATATTGTGATGGATAATCTGCAGGCTTTTCTGGATGGTCATCCAAAAAATGTCGTCAACAATATCAACTGAATTTATTGTTTGAAAAAAATAGAGAATTACTCACTAATTATGTACAATTAATTGGCGTATTAAGATGAAGAAAGAAGGAACATAAATGAAAATAAAAATCAGCGATACTCGCGGCAATGATGTTACCTGTACGCTCAATGAATCTGAGGCCGCGCATGCCCTCGAAAGAATGCTGCCATTAAAAACATCGCTGAGCGATTATGCAAGCAATGAAAAAGGATTCATGCCTCCAAAAAAAATCAATGTATTTGGAGCTCCATTGGCTAATGGAGGAACAGAAGTATTAGCTTATTATCGTCCCTGGAATGTAGTGATGTTAATTTATGGCGGTTATTCAGAATATGATGAACTCTATGAATTAGGAATGCCGGTCGCAGGACAGGGACAGATCCGAAATATGAAAGGCGAAGTCCTTATCGAAGAGATTTACTGATTCAGAACGGATCCTGTTTCTGAATAGAAAGATTCAGACATTTATGATAAATCCAGAATCAACTTTGCAAAGACCGTTTTTGATGGATGGCGGTTTTGGATTAGAAAAAGAGATGCTTCGACTAGATCATCAGGCCCATATGGCTCATACTCCACATCCTTTTACCGAAAAATCCATTGTCACGGACTTTTGCGAAAACCAGGTTGAAATCAATACTGATCCTCATCCAAGCATTGAAGAAACCTATAAGGAACTGGTAGAAACGGATTCCTACATCGCAAAAAAACTAGCGAAAAACAATGAAATTACCTGGCCATTTTCTTCACCTTCGCTGATCCTTTCTGAAGAAGATATCCAGCCGGCATATACCCGTAAGTCAGAAGAGGCCCAGAATTATCGATCCTATCTGGCAAGCCGCTATGGAAAATATAAAATGACCTTTTCAGGAATCCATTACAATTTCTCCTTTTCAAATGAATTGCTGCAGTCCGCCTTTATGGATAGTCATGCTTCTGATTACCGGGAATTTGTAGATGGAGTTTACCTGAAGCTGGCGAAAACAGCTGCTATGTATGGATGGCTCATTAATGCAATATGTTCAGCTTCTCCATTACTAGATGGTTCCTATTATGAAAAAGGACTGCAGAATTCAACCTGCTTTACAGGAATGTCTTCTTTAAGGAATTCTGAATTTGGATACTGGAATTTTTTTACGCCAGTATTTGACTATTCTTCGATTGAAGCCTATACCCGCTCCATTATGGATTATTGTCAGAACCGGCTGATTAAAGCACCCAGTGAACTTTATTATCCAATTCGTTTAAAACCGCCAGGGAAGTATTCACTGGATAATTTACGCAATAATGGAGTTCAGCGCATTGAATTTCGCATGATTGATCTTAATCCATTGGCAGAAGGTGGCGTCAATCTGCAGGATTTACGTTTTATTCATCTGTTCATTGTCTGGATGGCTTCAAGAAAAGATTTCTATTTCAGCAATGAAATGCAGGTCCTTGCAGCTCAGAACTTTAAAAACGCTAGTCATTTTGACTTGAAAACCTCGAGAATATCTGGGATTCAAAACGATGTGGAAATATCGGCTCCGATCTTTCAGGCCGCCTGGGATATCCTGGAACAGCTTGAAGATTTTGCCAGAAAATATGCTCCCGATTATTTAGTAGATGTTGAGTTTCAACAAAAGAAGCTTCGCGATCCTGCGCATTTTCGATATTCATGGATTGTAAGGCGTCAGTTCAGCGACTGTTATGTCCAAAAAGGACTGCAGTTGGCCATCGAGATGCAGACAGCAGCAGTTGAGCAAAGTGAGAATCAAACCGACAATTCAGCAGAGAAATCATCCATGAAATGAACAATAAACGATACACACGATGAAAACTTAAAACTTATAAAATTTGATCCAAGAAAAAGAGAAGATCTTTTGAGGAAGTAACCACTTTGGTTTGTCTCAAAAAATCTTCTCTTTTCATTTTGCAGGAATGAATTCTTACTTTTGCAATTAAGGTAACCTTTTGAAATTTGCACGGGCTTTTATTCCCGGTTATCCCTGAATACCATCAAAGGCGGAAATCTTCTCTGTGCTCCAGCTTTCCTCTCAGGAAAGTCGGAAACGGAAGATTTCCGCCTTTTG
>NZ_MPJW01000200.1 GCF_001945525.1 Ileibacterium valens | reverse complement strand
GTCAAAAGAAGGATAAAGGGCAAGGTCGAGATAATCATCGACAAAGGAACTGACAGTAGTGAAGACAGAATCCATCTCAATATGAGGGAAGAGAGAATGGAGCAGTGGCAAACGGCCCTGAATCGAGTTATAGTGTGTTTGGTAATTTTGTTTATTGAGCATGAACATATTTTACCAAAAAAAGGCACCTCATCCATTACGGATCAGGTGCCTCTTTTTATTTTTGGACTGTCAGAAATTTAACAGCCCCTGAAATGGTTCATGTAATTGTGAATATAGGATTATCATTTAAACATCGATTTCTATTTAACCGAAAGCTCAATCAAGATTCTTGAGATACCTGATTGTCAGCTTTGGAATCATCCAATACATTACAGCGCATAAAATCAGATTGAACAACAGATAAATGATCGCAAACAGATTCAGTTCCCCGTTAAATACCAGAAACAGCAAACCGGCGGATAATCCCAGATAGACCCAGAACAGGAACATCGCAATTAACGAATTGTAATTGTTTTTCATCAACTGCATTTCATTTTCCCAGATCAGTTTTGGATGAATGATATCTACGATTAATTCTCCCAGGTTAATGAGTAAGGAGATGATCAATGTTCCTAATACAAAGGAGAGATCGAAGACCAGATCTGTATCCAGAATCATTTTGATTGGAATCAGGTATAAAACACTTCCTGCTATTGTAACCAGAAGTCCAACAACCATTCCAGCCAGTACCTGCTTGCTTAAAGAAACAGGAATGGACTTCATGAACTTCAGTCCATTAATTCCTCTGCGGCTGATTACTGTTCCACTGATCATATTCGTAGCCCCAAGAAACAGAGTGCAAACACAGCCAAC
This sequence comes from Ileibacterium valens, assembly GCF_001945525.1. Classification (GTDB taxonomy): domain Bacteria; phylum Bacillota_I; class Bacilli_A; order Erysipelotrichales; family Erysipelotrichaceae; genus Ileibacterium; species Ileibacterium valens. Next base: position 39,320 of record NZ_MPJW01000200.1, on the reverse strand, counting down.
TGTAAATCCCAGTCCAAATGGAGGAAATAACAGGCTGATGTCTAAACCTTCTGCCATTTCTGAAAGTTCCTTAAAGGATGGAAGAAACAGAATCAGGACGATAAATAAAATCGGAACGATCAATGAGGAAGCCAGGCAGTTCATCATATAGGCTGGAATTCGAATGAGCGAAAACCATTCTGTCTTCATCATCTCAGTAAAGACTGGCTGCTTTCGATCACTGCCCTTTTTGTTCTTTCTCTTTTTGGAACTTGATCCGGCACAGACAGCAGCTGTTTTCAGATAATACTTCTGAGCTAAAAACTGGTACAGCCAGGCTAAAACCGCAAACATGGCAATACAGTAGAGCAGCGATAGAAAATCGAAAGAGACTGCTGCTTTTGCAAGCCATGAAGCCTGGATAAATGGACCCGTAGGAATACTTACAGTCGATGGATCAAAAAAGGTCATGCCAGTCGATTGCTGAGCACCAGATTGTATAACGACATTCAGACCAATGGCCAGTCCAATGGAAATCAGGGTACTGATGATGACAAACGTATCCTTAGTCAACACTTTTGAGAACAGCTTCATGATTAGGATATATAGCGAGCCAATCATAAACAGAACGCTGAACAACAGAAATAATGTGCCGACGACTAAAATCAGTACGCCAACGATATTGATTGCTCCAGAAATCAGACCTGCAATCAGCATTGGAATCAGGATAATCAGATTTAAGGCCACCGTCGATAAAAATACAATGAATGTCTTAGACCAGACAATTGTCCATGTAGGCAGCGGCAGTGACATCAGTCTTGGGGTATCGCCAGAAAAATACAGATAGGTTGGAAACGAGAAGAATACTGTCATTAAGCTTGTTAAGCACATCGCCAGCAAACCAAATTCAATTCCACCCTGAATCATTCCAAGATCAAAGAAGGACATGAACTGGGAGTACATCATCAGCATCAAAGGAATCATGCAGACGACAACCAGACCATACTTTGCCATTTCTTTTAAACTCGAGAACGCTTTCCCGTACGAGTTCTTCAGCAGAACCCGAATCAGAATCAGCAATTTATTCATCGCGGTTCACCTCCAGGAAAATCTCTTCAAGAGAAAGACCTGGATAGCGATCTCTTAACTGTTCAAGAGTTCCCTGATAGATAATCTTTCCAGCGTGAATCATGATGATCTGCTCACACAGCTTTTCAGCCACTTCTAAAACATGCGTTGAAAAGAATACGGTATTCCCTTTGGCTGCATGTTCCTTCATTTTTTGCTTCAACAAAAAAGAAGCGGAGGGATCAAGACCAGTCATCGGCTCATCCAGAATCCACACGGGTGGATCGCAGACCAGAGCAGCAATGATGAGTGTTTTTTGTCTCATTCCATGAGAATAGCTAGCCATTCTGGCATCGATATCTGAAGCCATATCAAATTGTACGACCAGATCTTCAATTCGCTCTTTACGAACCTGCGTATCCACTTCGTAAATATCAGCCAAAAAGTTGATGTATTCGCGGCCAGTCAGCTGCAAAAAGATATCTGGAGTATCTGGAATCAATACAAACTGCTTTTTTGCCTCAAGCGGCTGACTCAGAATGTTTTTTCCATTAATCAGAATCTCTCCCTGATCTGGATCAAGAACTCCGGTAATCATATTGATTGTCGTGGTTTTGCCAGCTCCATTGGGTCCGATAAAACCGGTAATCTGTCCAGAGTCAATAATGATGTTTTCATCATCAACTGCAACTTTAGGTCCGAACTTTTTTGTTACATTTCTAATTTCAATCATATCTTCAACACTTTCTATTTCCTTCCTTTCTCTTTGAATTCAAGCCAAAGATCAGGATGTCTCTATTTTAGAAATTCAGGATCTCTCAATCAATTCCATTTGACATAAGTGGTCAGCAATTGGCATGACAGGAATGTCGAGAAACAATAATTCAGATCAACCGGTTTCATTGTACTTTCAATGTTATTAAAACTATATATTCCGCGTTTCAAATCTGAACTCAGATTCGATTTTTCAGTATGAAGGTCTCGGTCATTATTCATCTGATTTCACTATGACTTCCTGCGCACTTTCTTCTTGCTTAGGCATGAGGATGTTCACGAAAGATCGGATGAAAAAACAAGACCAAAAATTGTCGAGAAACGCGCAAAAGTAGGAAAACAGAATTTGCAAAACTAAAAAAACTCCCTGAAAACAGGGAGTTCAGAATTTATGAGAGCACTTTTCTAGAATAAGAGAAATAAGTCAATGTTTACAATGAATCAGTTATGCTTAGCCATTTAGAATAATTCAAGGATTTGACAATCAATTGGCTTAAATTTGTTAAATGAGTTTTCGTGTCGGAGAAGGTCCAAGTTTCTTTTCCTCTAACAGACGTAAAACACATTCTTTTGCGACGGTGTTATCGCCTTTCCAAGGAACCCGGCCTTCTTCATGGTACATGAACGGCTCATCACCTTTACCAAGAATCAAGACGGTATCCCCTTTCTTTGCGGTTTCGATGGCCTGTCGTATGGCCTCATAGCGATCTTCAATGAAGACAGTCGTCGCTTTGTGAATACCCTTTTTAATTTCTTCGGCAATTTCCTTTGGATCTTCATCGCGAGGATCATCCTCAGTTAAGAAGATATTCGAACAATACTTATCTGCGATCTCTCCAAATACGGGACGCTTGGCTTTATCGCGTTTACCCGCAGAGCCAAAGACGGCAATCAGACGGCCATTTTCTGAAGCAATAGACTGTCCGAACTCCATAATCTTTTCGATTCCATCTGGAGTATGAGCAAAATCGACAATGATATTGAAGTCCTGTCCTTCCTTGATCTGTTCTAACCGACCGGCAATCTGTGGAATAGCTTTTGCTTTTTCAATCAGCTCTTCAATATCCGATCCGGTTTCAGCACAGGCTGCAAATGCTGCCAGCAAATTATAAATATTGAATTCTCCTAAAAGATTGGAAACGACACGATATTTTTTGCCTTTTACTGAAAGATCAAACTCCATGTGATCTTCGAGAAGTTTGATATTCGTTGCCCGATAATCCGCTTCCTGCTTAATGGAATAACTGATGACTCTTGCCTTGCTTGCAGAAGAGAGCTGATTGAACGTTTCATCATCCTTATTGAGAATGCTGACTCCTTCACTTCTGACCCGTTCCTTGAAAAGTTTGGATTTGGCTTCGAAATAGTTTTCCATGGTTCCATGAAAATCCAGATGATCATACGTCAGATTCGTAAAGACAGCGGCATCAAAATCAACTCCATCCACACGGCCTAAAGCCAGACCATGTGAGCTGACTTCAAGTGCACAGGCTTTCATTCCTCCATCGACCATATCCTTAAGCGTTTTTTGCAAAAGCAACGTATCAGGTGTAGTCAGAGAGGGTGCCAGATTGGTGTTTCCATAGGAAATGGCAATGGTCCCAATGTATCCGCAAGGTGTTTCTGGTTCCTGAAAATGACGAATGATATTGGTGATGGTAGATTTTCCATTTGTGCCCGTCACGCCAAACATTTTCATTTTATCGGATGGTCGGCAATAGAAAATTCGGGCAACCTGATTCATCGCCTCATTGACATCATCCACCTTAATATAAATGGCTCCCTCTTTCTTTTCAGGTATCTCTCGGGAATGGACGACAGCTAAAGCGCCGGAATCCACTGCCTGATCGATAAAGTCATGACCATCGAAAGTTAAGCCTGGCAGACAGAAATACATATCTCCCGGCTTAATTTTTCGAGAATCAAAGCAAAGTCCGGATATATTAACCGTTGGAGCATTTTTAAACATTTTTGATAGACGCATGATTGTTTACCTCTGAATTTCTTCACAAATGAACACGCCATCCTCTATGCCGAGAATTTTAACTTCGATTCGGCCGCTTGTTTGGACAGGATGTAAAACTTTTGCTGGATGATACTGTTTAGTATACCCGAGCATAATATCAGGATGATTATTTTCCGGTCTTTCGAGTAAAATTTCCGAAGTTTTGAACCGCTTCATATCATTTTGACGAAGCTGATCAGAAAGCTTTAACAGTTCATGAGTGCGTTTCTTCGCCACAGCGGCATCGATGAAACCACTCATCTTGTCAGCGGCTGTCCCCTTTCTTCTTGAATAAGGAAAAACATGCAGGAACGAAAAGCCAATTTCTTCAAGATTCTTTACAGTCTGCGCAAATTCTTCGTCACTTTCCTGGACAAATCCGGTTATCACGTCAGTTGAAATCGAAATATCTGGAACTTTTTTGCGAATCTCAGAGACTCTTTTCTTGAATTGTTCAACCGTGTATGGACGTTTCATGCGAGCCAGAGTCTCATCAGAGCCAGCCTGAATCGGGATATGAAGATGAGGCAGAATCCGTGGATTTTGAGCCATCAGATCAAGCAGCTCATCAGTAACTTCTGTAATCTCGATGCTTGAAATTCTGAACGTGACATTTTCGTCGGTTTCTTCAAGGAGCATCGAAAGAAGCATAGAAAGATTTGTTTTTCGAAAGGAGTAACGGCCTGTATGAATTCCCGTCAGCACCAGTTCTAAATGTCCGGTTTCTGTCAGACTTCTTGCCGTTTTGATGACCTCTGCAGGAATCTGGCTTCGTTCGGGTCCTCTGGCTAAAGGAATCTGACAATAAGCACAGTATTGATTGCACCCATCCTGGATTTTCAAAAACGCACGGTGCTGATGCTCGAAATGTCCAATCGGCATATTATCAAAATCAGATATATCTTCTATCGGACTGACCTCGAAATGAAGTTTTCTTTCTTTGGATTCAATTCCATTGGATTCATCAGACATCCAACCTCTCTGATTCATCAGTTTTTCAATCCATGCTCCAAATTCTGACTTGTGAGAACTGCCCAGAATTAAATCAGCCTGCAGGCCTTCTGCAATGTTCGGTTCAACCACCTGGGCATAGCAGCCCACAATAACGACAATCGCTTCCGGATTTTCCTTGCGTGCTTTTCGAATCTTTTTTCGGCTCTTTGCGGCAGCTGTATTGGTTACTGTGCAAGTATTGATAATGACAACATCTGCTTCACTTTCCGATCGCTCGTTCTTTTCGTTGAGACTGTGATTCAAATTGGATGAATTTGAATTGAATTCATCCTCTGAATCTCTGTGTATTTCTATAAGGCCCAGCTTTTCAAGCTGTTCCTGATAGTATCTTGTTTCGTATTCATTCACCTTGCATCCAAGGGTGATAATTTCAAACGTTCTAATCTTGTTCAATCCGGGTCTCCTTGTTCTATAAGTATGATTTAATCCTCAAATGGATTAATGTGGATCGATTATTAATCCAAAAAAACCTCAGTAAACTTAAAATATAATTCAAGAAAGATAATTGTCATCCCTGAATCCTGTTTTAATTCCTCTTACCAGCCGATCGATTTTATCATAATCAAATTCAATTGCACCAGTCAGATCAGGTCGTATTAGTCCGGATTTCCCGATTCATATAAAAAACCGGCTGCTGGTGATAGCCGGCTTAATTCATCAATTCGCAGTAATCTTAGAGAATCAATCATTTTAAACGTTTTTTAGTCGATTAATTCTTCTTGTTTTGCAAAACGAAATCATCAGTTTTTTGATTGAGATATTTTGATTAAGAGACCGAGATCAGATCATTCAGGCCTGATCATTGGCTGGTTTTAAATGCGACTGATATTCAATCACACTTAAAACATACATGCTCGCAGTTTCTGCTCTTAGAATCTGAGAACCCAAAGAACAGGCTACAAAGCCTAAAGATTCAAGGACTTCGATTTCTTTTGGCTCAAATCCGCCTTCTGGACCAATCACTACAGTAACAGAGGAAGGATTGTCCATCAGACAGGCGCTGATGTGATTGGATCCATCTTCTTTTTCATAGGCGACCAGATTGCATTGGGATTTGTAATCGGCCAATCCTTTCAGAGAGGAAATGGGTTCAAGGACGACATAGTCTGCCCGATTACACTGTTTGCATGCTTCTTCAAGAATTGTACTCCAGCGGTCATATTTCTTCGAAAGTTTCTTCTCATCGATTTTTACCACTGTGTTTTTACATTCAAATGGAACAATCCGGCTGACTCCCAGCTCTGCTGCTTTCTGAAGCATCAGTTCCCACTTATCCTGCTTGATTAAAGCAGCGCATAAAGTGACATCAACCAGGCGTAAATCAGCTTTTTCGACTCCGAAAACATACAGAAAAGGCTTTTCCTGCGGATGAGCCAGGTAGATTTCATCTTCATGAACCAGTCGAATCGTTTCTTTGGGTGATGATCTTAATACATCGAATATATGGTGAGCCTGTTTTTCATCCAGGCAGAAATTTTCATTGAGATTTACCGGATTTTTTGCAAAGACCTGTTTCACTCTTTTGCTCCATCTTCTGCCATTTTCAACAATTCCTTTACGTCATGGCGTTTGAGTTTTCGGCATTCGCCAGGACGAAGACCATCTACTGTTACATTTCCAAACTGATAGCGATTCAGTCTGCGGACTTCTTTTCCCAGAGCCTTCATCATATTTTTAACCTGATGATTCTTTCCTTCAAAAATAGTCAGAGTCAGCTGCATTCGATCACGGCTGTAATCTTTCTCTCGCACAAATACCTTGGCAGGAGCATAAGTTTCTCCTTCGAATGTGAATCCTTTTCTGAGTTTTCTTATATCGTCATCGCTGAGAATACCCTGGATATTGACTTCATATGTCTTAGGAAGATGATATCGAGGATGAATCATCTTGTTTGTAAAATCGCCATCGTTAGTCATAAGCAGAACTCCGCTGGTATCATAATCAAGACGGCCAACTGGATAGAGTCTGTGTTCAGAAGGAACATAATCTAAAACGGTTTTACGTCCTTCCTTATCATCTTTTACCGTACATACGCATCCCTTTGGCTTGTTCAGAACAAAGTATATTTTTTCTTCCTTGTCAATTCTTTTTCCATTTACAGTGATATTGTCATCTCCTCGAACTTTTGTCCCCAATACATTGACAACCTTACCATTGACTTTCACTTTTCCATTCAGGATCAGTTCTTCAGCTTTTCTTCGAGAACAGATTCCAGCCTGCGCTATGACTTTCTGCAGTCTTTCCATCATTGAACCTTCTTTCCTTAAGAGTGAATCAAGGCAATCTCAATTCACCGCATTCCAAGACCAGTAAATCGTGATCTTATTGGATTATTATATTATTGAATACTTTCAGCTTATCACGATTCATAACTTTAGCATGAAAAAAGAGCCATTCAGCAGGCTTGAACATCCTGCTGAATGGCCCTCATGAATCCAATGTAATTATTGTGTACAGCTTTTCATCGCAATGCTTTTCTTAATGGTATTGATTCAATTTCTTTGAATGATCTGAATCATTTGAAATTAGTAAAACAAATTGACTGGATTATATTGATCTGATTGCACAAAGTGTCTGGTTTATTAATCGGATAATCGAGATATGACAAAATCCTCTGTACTGATATCAGAAAATTGATCATCGCCTTTCAGATCGCTTACTGATCCAAATAAAAGTCCCTCACTTTCCTGTACCTTCAGCTCTGGCAGTTCTTCAAGAGTTTCAATTCCAAAAACATCCATGAAATGATCACTCACTTTGTATAGCAATGGTTTTCCAACTGCGTCTGAACGACCATCGGTTTCGATGAGTTCTCTGGCCTGCAGTTTCTTAAGCATGGCTTCACAGCTGACTCCACGAACCGCTTCAATTTCTACGCGGGTGATAGGCTGACGGTAAGCAATAATTGCGAGTGTCTCTAAGGCAGCTGAAGAAAGCGAAGGAACAATGATTTCTTCATACAGCTTTTTGGCTTTGGTATAAACGGCTTCTTTTGAAATGAATTTATAGCGCCCGCCAAAACACATCAATTCAAAGCCATGATCAGACAGTTCATACTCTTTTCTGATCTCGTCAAGGACCTGAGAGATTTGAGTCCGGGTTGTATTGAAGAGAACTGATTGAATCTGTAAAAGACTTAATCCATCTTCTCCGGCAATAAAGATTAAACCTTCAATCATTGCCTTTAAGCTTAACGGTGTATCTGTTTGTTCATTTGCTTCATCCTGCTGCAGGATTTGATTTTGATGATCCGATTGACGATCGACTTTTTTCTGGTCTTCAGTTGATATGGTTTCTAGATTCGATACAGCCATATAATTTCGTCTGCCTCCTTCAGAGTTTCAGTTTCAGTTTTTTTACTTCCTGGCAGATTGTCATTCCACTCCGATTTCTGATCATCGGCTTTTGCATCATTTGAGACATCAGAATGACTTATTTCTGAATCTTTAATTTGAGATAAATTTTCATTTTTGTTTTCTAATCGAAAAGCCAGAACCTGCATGTGGATCAATTCAAGAATGGCTAAAAAAGTAACGATCATCTCATGCAGACTGTTTATATCTTCTAAAAACCATTCAAAGCGGCTGGGGTTTTTCATGATGACCAGCCGCTCTTTGATCTGCTCGATTCTTTCTTCAATCGAAAGCTCCCTCATTTCAACCGATGTATCCAGAGGATTCAGAATCGCCTGCCGCTGAAGAACTCGTTTCATCGCCTTCAGCAAATCATCCAGAGGAACATGAATCAGGGCATCGCTTTGCCTTGGGATTGACCATTCATCAATCATGGAAGCCGGCTGGCGATCAAATTTACGGCTTCTTTCTTCCAGCTTCTGCTCAAGACAGGTTGAAAGTTCCTTAAACCGCTGATATTCAAGCAGTCTGGCGACCAGACGATCCCTCTGGTCTTCCTCATATTCAGAGTCAGCTTCTTCTTCTTTTTTCGGAAGCAGCCTTTTTGATTTATATTCAAGAAGTATCGTAAATTCGACAAGATATTCACTCGCGTTTTCCAGCTCTTCTGAAGAAACCTTCCGGATAAAAGCACAATACTGATCCGCCAGCTGATCTAAATCCAGATCAAACAAATCGAGTTTATTCTTCTGAATCAAGTGCAGCATTAAATCAAGAGGTCCTTCAAACTGTTCAAGTTCAGCACTGAATTTCATAACGTAGACGCGGTCGTTTATCGTGTTCTCGAATTCCTGTTCTCGAATTTTTAAACGTTACGAGGCCGCTTTCTCCTTTCTGTCAGAGTTTCTTATTTTGACAGATCTCATCTCAATTTAGCAAATTGAAATCATTGATCCAATTCATTCTTCTGAGTGGTCAATCGAAGCTTTAATGTAAATGCTAAAGTGGTTATTCCTCAAAAAAAATCCAATGGTAAAATACGTTCAGGAAGAATCCAGACCATATATTTTAAAATCGAATGACCTGTTTCAAAGATTTCGTTATCGAACATTTGCTAAGATATTCAACTTGAATCTCTCAAACAAATCTGATTCTGACCAGACTGAGCCATTTGAATCACCTACAGAATTCATAAACGAAATTTTTAATCGCGTTTTTCGGTTAGGATTGCGTTATCGCTTTCATTTTGTCATCTCTGATATGGAGTTTCTTCCAATCTTTTTTTAAAAGATCTCATTATATAGAATCATAGCGAATTAATGATCCGGATGGTAATCTATTGAAGTTTATCGGATGAATGAAAGATATCGTTTCTTAACAGATCAAGCCCGATCTTAAAACAGACAGGCAGTCTGTCTTTCTGGGCAGTTATTTTGAGAATCTTGTCTTATAAAGATTTTATTTTAATCCGATAAAATTAATACCAACTCAACAAAGAAAGTCTATAACAAAGCAGCTGATTTGAATTTGCTGTATTGATGATTAAGAAGTGAACAATTGTTCATCAATTGTTCAGACCAAAAGGCTGTATCCGACTTTGGCATTCAACAGCTTCAGGTACCAATGAATATTTATTATATAGTGAAAAATATCTGAAATGACTGTTCTTGATGGCTCTGATTTCAGATAGATAAACGAAAGGAGTTCGAATGTATGAAAAGAGCAATATCTTTTTTTCTGCTGGCGTTGTTTGTGTTGTTTATTATTCAGCCTAACCTTGATGCGAAAACTCAGACAGCGCAAATTCGTACTCCTGAAATGACGGATTCTGTTTTAACGAATGACGATATATCCAGAAAGACCTCCAAATCGCAGGCAACCATCGTAATTGATCCTGATAAGGGTGGGATGGATGCCGGTTATGATCCTGTGGGTCATTTAGCCGAAAAAGACGTTGCCATGCAGCTTGCCATTAATATTGGAGGCGCTCTTGAATCGGCTGGTTATCATTTGGAATATACCCGTTGGTATGACAATGTTGAAACTTTTAACACCCGAACTGAAAGCGATCAGAACCGCCTGGATATTGCAAAAAGCATGAATCCGCAGTATCTGATCTCCATACGGTTTAATACCGGGGATTCTCTTTCAAAAGGATTCTCAGTATTTACGCAGCCTGATAACGAGCAGCTAGACACCCTGGCAAATGAGATTGCCACGCAGATTCAGGCGACTAACTTTTCAGTTTTCGAAGGTCTCGATACCGATCACTACGCTAACTTTACCCTTTTATCGGATTTAGCGCTGCCATCAATCATGCTGCAGATGGGATATCTGACAAACAGCGAAGATTATGCCAAAATTTCTGACTCCCAGTTTCAGAAGCGCATTGGAGAAGCCATTGCCCAGGCTTTTCTGAACACCGTAGACTGAGAATCTCAAAAAGCTGATCTTCGCTTTTTGATTGCCTGAACGAATAGATTAAAGCAGAAGTTACTTCCGATCGAAATTGACTCTGTTTTCATTTCCATTTCAGTAGTTCAAGTTCTTTTTACAGAAAGACTCAGATAAAATTTTACCGGAGCATTCAAAGGCTTTCTGGCTTTTTGAAACTCATTATACAAATCGAATACAAAACATCAAAAAAAAAACAAACACACCTGCATCTAATCATTGCAGGAATAAGGAGCATAATTTATGAGAGAAAAAGAAATATTTCATGGACATGTTTTTGATGTAATTCAAAAAGAAGTTGAAATTGATGGACGTGAGTGCATCCGTGATCTTGTTGTTCACCATGGCGGGGTTGCATTATCTTGTGTCAAAGATCACCAGATTCTTCTGGTCAGGCAGACCAGAACGGCTGCTGATGCGATCACTCTCGAGATTCCGGCAGGAACCATTGAACCACATGAAAAACCTGACGTGACCGGGCTTCGAGAACTCAATGAAGAAGCAGGGCTTACCTGTGAAAAGATGAATCTGATTACTGCTTTCTGGCCAACTCCAGGTTATTCCACTGAAGTCATCTATGTTTACGAATGCCTTGGACTAAGTGAAGTGAATCAAAGACGACCGCTTGATGAAGGCGAAGACATTACGTCTTTATGGATGGATCTGGATGAAGCAAAAAGAGCCATTGAACAAGGTTCAATTCGCGATGGCAAAACGATTATTGCGATCTATCATGCATTATTAAAGGAAAAGGATCACTGATTGATTCAATGCTTTTTACTTTCGTACTTTACATAAAAGGTTCAAGGAGCTTCTGATATTTTTTAAGATTTCATGACTTGTTTCTGAAAATTGATGAAAACATTTTACTGAAGTTCTAAAATATCTTCGAAGGAACTCATTTGGGATCAGAAACCTGCATTAACCTAATGATGTTTAAAGGAAGCTGAATCAATCCCTTCATGCTGCTGATTCAATAAATTGAGAATTATAAAATAAGAAAAAAGAGAAAATGATATGAGAGGAAAAAAACATGGTAAATTTTGTCTTTATCTCGCCAAACTATCCTGAAAACTATTGGATGTTTGCCAGAGGACTAAAAAAGAATGGAGCGCGTGTGCTTTGCGTAATTGATACTCCCTACGAATCTCTTCGCCCGGAACTGCGCGAAAATATGGATGAATGCTATAAAGTAAGCAGCTTTAATAATTACGATGAAGTGTTTAAAGCTGTAGCTTATTTCTCCTATAAATACGGAAAAATTGACTGGATTGAATCCAACAACGAAGCATGGCTTGAACTGGATGCGCGCCTTCGTGATGATTTTAATGTCAAGACTGGTTTCTCTCAGGAAAAAATCATTGAATTCCAGTCCAAATCCGCAATGAAAGCCTACTATGAAAAAGCAGGATTAAAGACAACTCCGTATTGTCTGCCGCAGACTCTGGACGAAGCTCTGGGCTTTGGAAATCGAGTGGGTTATTCATTGGTTTTAAAACCAGACCATGGTGTTGGAGCCAGCTTTACTTACCATATTCATGATGAAAACGAACTTCGACATTACTGGAATGAGGCTAAAAACCTTGGTGCGCAGATGATTCTGGAAAAATATGTGGAAGGCGATATTGTTACCCTTGATGGCGTTGCGGATTCTGCAGGAAAGATTCGTTTCCTTGGCAGTATGGAATATGTTTCCAACTGCATGGATTCTGTTCAGAATCATGACTCAATCGGTTCCTACTATACACTCGAGCTTCCACAGGAATACCGTGAAATTGCACAGCGTGTAGTAGACAGCTTCGGTATTAAAAACCGTTTCTTTCATGGTGAATATTTCCGTCTTAAGAAGGATACCGAAGGTCTTGGCAAGCAGGGCGATCTGGTCGGTCTTGAAGTGAATTTCAGAACACCAGGCGGATTTGCTCCAGATCTGATCAACTACACGTATGATGTAGATATTTATGACATCTGGGCTAATGTTCTTCTGAATCAGACCAACGATAAAGAAGACAAGGCGAAATATTCAGCAGGATTTGTCGGACGCCGCAACGGAAATGAATACGCTTATTCTGTTGACGAAATCATGGAAAAATACAAAGTTGAAATCATTGGACTTGAAAAATTGCCTCCTGCTTTTGCATCCGCTATGGGAGATGTTACGATCAAAGCAAGATTTACGTCTCCAGAAAGACGTCAGTCTTTTTATGAAGACAGTTTCAAAAGAAAGGCATGATGCAATTTGATTCTTAAGTTCGATATATATGCCCGTAAACTGGGCCGGAATGTTCCTGTACATATGTACCTGCCAGACGATTATATGCTGCAGGAGGACCTTCCGGTCCTTTATATGTTTGACGGACACAATCTATTCAATGATGAAGATGCCACTTACGGCCGCTCCTGGCGCTTGATTGGTCATCTTCAAAATCCAGATTTACCTAGACTGATCGTGGTCGGGATCGAATGTTCTCATGAAGGTAATGCCCGTCTATCTGAATATGCCCCCTTCCCTTTCTATGATCCAGAATTCGGAACTGCCTTTGATGGTCTGGGGAAAAAGACAATGCATTTCATTATTCATGATTTGAAGCCTTATATTGATATGCATTTTCCAACACAGCCTGATCGCATGCATACCTTTATAGGCGGATCAAGCTGCGGCGGTCTGATGGCTTTATTTGGAGCCTATCGTTATAGTTCCATCTTCTCCAAATCACTGGTGATTTCTCCTTATCTCATTCCAAGTATTTCGAATTTGATGATGGATATCTCGAGAACCTATATTAAGCAGCCAGAAAACCTGTATATTTCATGGGGTGTTAGAGAAGGCCATAATGCTCATGAATTTGTCATGGAAACTAAAGCGATCACAGATCTTTCAAATCTGTTAATCCAAAAGGGATGCCGTTTACAGTTCAATATGAAAGTTTATGGAACACATTCTGAAGAGTCCTGGGAAGCCGAAGCGGATGAGTTCCTGAGGTTTCTGTTTCGATGAATCGAAAAGTAAAATCCATCTGGTTAGATTCCTTTGAAGGCCGGGAAATTGTAATCTCTGATATTCATGGGGATTATGATGGGTATAATCTGCTTTTAAAAAAGATTAATTATCAGCCTGGCCAGGACCGCTTAATTCTTCTGGGAGATCTCGTTGAAAAAGGATTCGAAAACTTAAAGCTTTTAAGACAGATCAAAAAGCAGACCGAAGAAGAAAATGTTTATGCCGTTATGGGAAACTGCGATTTTGTAGCGAAGAACTTTTTGTATTCCTACCGTCTGGACTTTATTAAAGAAGTTCTGCTTAAGAGAAAAGGTTCACTCATACATGAAATGATTCAGGAAGCGGCTTTGGATCCATTAAGCGATGAAACCGACATGGATCAATTGGCTTATGAACTTCGTAAACATTTTCTTGCTGAACTTTCATTTTTAAATGATCTGCCGCACGTGATCGAAACTCCAAAACGAATTTATTCTCATGCCGGTCTTATAGATGAAAAGACCTATGCAGATGATTTCAGTTATGTTCTGACCTATCCGTTGTTTGCCGAGTGTGAGATGCGCTTTACTAAAATGATTGTTGTTGGACATATGCCAGTCAGTGAATACTGCCGTTTTAAAGCCGACTGTAATCCCCGTTTCTTTTCCGAAAGTAATATTTTCTCAATTGACGGCGGAAATATGGTAAAAAAAGCTGGCCAGCTCAATGCAATCATTTTTGACGGCAATCTGGTCAGTACGGATTTTATTGATCATCTGCCATTAGCCAGAGCCAAGGTGACAACTCATCCCAAAAATAGAACCAGCTTTGTGATCAGCTTTAATCGAGGTGAAGTTGAAGTCGTCGAAGAAGGAGAAACATCATCCAGAGTATATTCTCCCTATTTAAAAAGAACCTTCTGGATTGATAATGATTTTCTCAAAGGCCATAAGGGAACCGATTTTACCAATTATGAGATGCCATTAAGACAGGGTGAAGCCGTTAAAGTCATTCAATCCTATGGCAGCAAAACACAGGTGAAAAAACAGGGGATCATTGGCTGGACGCTTACTGAAAATCTGGAATTTGATGAATTGAAGCTGAATAATCCTCAATCCTGAAATGCTTACTTCAAAAAGCATTCATAAAATCAATCACCAACTAACTCATCGCCAATCCGCCAAATATGAAAAGCTCGAATCAGCAGGCAGCAGCTCTGCCCCTGTTGATTCGAGCCTTTTTAACCATTGTTGATATCGTTTTTGCAGGTCAGATAACAATCTGACAAAAGTAAAGTCTGCTAAAAACCGGAGTCATTCCTTTTCTTCTGATGAAACTTCTTTTTCCTCTTCAGTCTGAACAGAAAGAACATATTGATCCATAGCCTCTTTCATATAAACCTTCAGATAATCTACCTCTTCCTGACTCGTATGCCAACTCGTGCATAATCGAATCACCGTATCATTACCCCAGGTCCCCCAGATTTCAAAGTCGATTCTCTCTTTGAGATACTTATACTGGATCTGATTTAAGACGATGAAAATCTGGTTTGTGGTTGAACGCATATACATTGGATAACCCAATTCAATCGCTGAGTCCTGAATCTGTTTAGCTAATTCATTGGCATGTTTAGCGCATTTATAAAAATCATCATTTTCAAACAGACCAATAAACTGTAAAGCGATCAGCCATCCTTTAGCCATGATCGCTCCGCTCTGTTTCTGTACATAGCGGAAATAAGGTTTTAAATCTGGATTGGTGATCACAATGGCTTCACCGAATAAACCACCATTTTTGGTCCCGCCGATATCAAAGATATCGCACCATCTGGCAATATCATTGAGTGAATAGTCAACACCTGACATCAACGCGGGACCTAAGCGGGCTCCATCCATCATCAGATACATATCAAATTTCTTGCATATCTCAGAGAGCTTTTCAAGTTCATTTCGTGTATAGACGGTTCCCAGTTCGGTTGAATTGGAAATATAAACCAGCCTTGGCACCTGAAAAATTGTCGTGTCTTCAATAATCCGCAGATAAGCTCTTTCCAGAGATGAAGGAGTAATCTTTCCATTGCTGTTGGGAATGGTAAATACTTTGTGCCCGATGGCTTCAATCGCTCCCGCTTCATGGACGACAATATGAGCTGTATCAGCAGCGAGCACAACTTCATAAGGACGAAGACAATGGCGGATCATTGTCAGATTAGCCAGAGTCCCTGAAACAATAAAATGAATATCTGAAGGAGTGTCCGGCAGTTTTGACTGGATTATTTCTGCTGCCCGTTTACTGTATTCGTCACAGCCATACCCCGGATGTGATTCCTCGTTTGATTTAATGAGAAGCTGCATGATCGAATCAACACATCCTTCACCATAATCATTTCTGAAAAAGATCATAATTTATTCTCCTTACTTCATTTTTCAATCCATCTCAAGGTCTCTTTAAAGATAATTACAGATGGAGTTCATCAAGAACATCAAATTTGAAAACGGATTTTAGCATATCACAGTTTCATCCTGGATATGAAAACTGCATTGAGCAATCACCGGTGATCCGTTTTAATTAATGGACTTCATAGTCAATGTGGATGATTTATCGTTTTTGAGTCTTGGTTACTTTAATACACAGACGCTCTGAGCCGGCATGAGCAGCTGCCCATTTTCCATATGAACACTCTGGTCAGAAGTCAGTAAAACGCCTCCAATTTCAACAGGTAATCCAGATAAGGTCATATTCTCAACATTTACTTTTTGCTCAGTATCACCAAAATTATAAATTACCATCACTTCCGAATTTTCTACACTCTTTTTTAATACAAGTATATCCTCTGTATTCAGGTCATTTACTACTTCGGTTTTTCCACTGCTGATTGCGGTATAGGAATCACGAAGCAAAATGGCCTGCAGGATAAAGTTCAATACCGAATTTCCATCTTCTTTTTGCTCTGAAAAAGAGCCAAAAGTCAGCTGGTCTCTGATTTCAGCCATCTGATCCTGGCTTTTTTTATCTGGATCAGACTGTTGATCTTTCGAATCAGAATTCTTCTTGGCATTTTCAGAAGATGCTTCCATAAGCACTGGAGATAATGCCTCACTGACTAGATCAAATTCGTTGCTTGGAAGTCCAATTTCATCTCCAGCAGTGATAAAAATCTGACCACTTGAAAGCATCTGCAGAGCCATCAGCATTTTAAATGTATTTGCCTTTTTTTCAGTCTTTAAAAGGTCAAGTGTATTTTCTGGGGTATTTACATATGTGGCTGGATAAGCAATTTTCTGATTGGATTGCTCAATCAGATCACCAAGCTCTTTGGCGCTGATCGTCCCTGTTGCCGCTTTGGCCAGATCTCCTTCGACTCCTGCATTCTTCGATAACGCAATCCATCCATCAACAGACGAAAGATCTGACTCTAAATTGGCTGTACTGAATACAACAATCGCATTTGGGTTGAGCTCAGTGACTGTATTTACAAGCCATGAAGAAAACTCCGCATTTTTCTCCTTGGAATTAGAATAAAATGCGTTCATATCTTCAATATAGAACCCCTGAACTCCCAAAGACAGATAATGTTCAATGACTTTTCTGACCATCGTTCTGAATGCTTCAGAATCCTGTGAAAAATTTGGCGCATCGGTGCCGTTAAATCCCAGATAGAAAAACGGCGAATGACCTAATGGAATCCAGTTTGAATTCGGCTGTTCATCAGTAATTGAAAACATTTGGGCATATTCTGAATTTAAATCGGTAAGCGCGGCTTCCTTTCCCAGCTCGTTTGCATGTTTTAGTACGTCTTCAAAATATGGAGATTTCACTGAGCAGGAGGATAGATCCAGGTTAATCATTACAGGAATATCCAGCTCATTTCCCTTTTGAGTCAGTTCAGTGAGGTATTCTTCATTTCCTACTTCGCTGTTCAATTTGAAATAATCCAGAACAAAACCAGCTGAATCTTCAGAAATGATGTCAGTTAAATACACCCCCGTCATATTCAAATCTTTTTCTGCCAGTGATGGATCATCATCACTTAAGTATGGAAGAGCGTCGATGACTCCCTTTAAATCACCTTTGCCATCCCCATTGGAATCCCTAAAATATTTTGTATTGATCTCATACCAGAGCCTGGCATTTGGATCAGCAAAATAGACATTTTTATTGTTAATCTCTTCCATTAAGGAAAGAGCAGTTGTTTTTTCAGAATTTACACTAGAGCATCCTGCCACACTGATTAGAAGTGCAGCTGCGGCTAAAGCTTGAATAATCTTTCTCATTCGATAAAGAACCCCTTGCCTTATAATCTTTAATAATCATTGATACTGTCAGTATCTAATTTCTTTTCCCCTGGCTTTCGCCAACTTCTATTATAGTCAAATCAGACCATGCTTGCCAAAACAGTTCTGAATTTGATGAACTAACTTTGAAACTGTCTGAAAACTATGAAAATCAGTGAAAGGCAAAAAAGTATATTTCTTTATCTTCTATTTCTGAATAAGCTGATCTGTATTGTTTCTCGTTGAGAATTCATACAAAAAGCCAGCTCATACCTGCTTTTGTATGAACTGGCATTAATAAAGAATGTATTTAAATACTAAATTTAGATTTTGAACTAAAAAAACAAATTCCAATTTAACTCTGAATTTACGAGTTAGCTTGAAGCCCCATTTTTTCGTCCTTGAATAATCTTTCATCCATTAGTTTGAGATCTTTTGAGATCTTTGGGGTGAATTCCATCTGATCGAGAATGTCCTTTTGTAAATCGACTCCAGGTGCAATTTCTGTCAGGGTAAATACTCCATCATGAAGTTCAAAAACTGCGCGTTCAGTTACATATAATACTTTCTGATTGGCTTTTTTAGCGAACTCTGAAGAGAATGTAATCTGATCGATCGCATTCTTAAACTTCTTAACGGCCCCTTCCTGAACAATTTCAAGTTTCCCGTCGCCGATTTTTTCTTTGAGTCCCTTAGCCGTGAAAGTGCCGCAGAATACAACAACGGGAGTGGATTGGGTAATATTGATAAATCCACCGCACCCTGCAATTCTAGGACCAAATCGGGATACGTTGATATTACCATTCTTATCACACTCAGCCAGTCCTAAGAAAGCCTGATCGAGACCTCCGCCATCATAGAAGTCGAACATGGCTGGAGAGTCAATTGTGCACTCAGGATTGGTTGCAGAGCCAAACCCTACCCCACTTGAAGGAACTCCTCCGATGTTCCCGGCTTCTACAGTCAGTTTCAGACCAGGCAGATTTTCTTCATTGGCTACTTTGGCAATTCCTTCGGGAATACCGATTCCAAGGTTTACCACCGCATTAGGACTTAGTTCCATGGCAGCCCGTCGGCTGATGACTTTTCGAGCATTTAAAGGCATGGCTTCGATTTGATTCATTGGCTTCTTAATCTGTCCGGAAAGTTCTGGCAGATATGGATTCATATAAGTCTGCCAATGATTCTCAGGAGTTCCTTTTACGATATAGTCGATACAGATTCCGGGAACTTTGACATCCTTCGGATTTAAGGAACCATCCGCAACGACATCTTCGACCTGAGCAATCACGATGCCCCCATTATTTTTAACCGCCTGAGCCATCGCTAAAGCGTCCAGAAAAGCAGCTTCCTTTTCCATGGTCATATTTCCGCTTTCATCTGCATATGTACCACGAATTACTCCGACATCGATCTTCAGAGGTTTATAACGAAGGTATTCCTCGCCATCAATGACCATCAGTTCTACCAGGTCTTCTTTTGTAATATCATTCATTTTACCGCCCTGTAAACGCGGATCGACAAATGTATTCAGACCGATTTTTGTGATGACTCCTGGGCGATTGCCAGCGATCTCGCGAAGAAGCTGGCTTAATGTTCCAATTGGCAGATTCCAGGCCTGGACTTTATTCTCATTCACGAGTTTTGCCAGCGCTGGGACCAGATTCCAATGCCCACCTACGATGGATCGAAGCAAACCTTCATGGGCCAGATGATTCATTCCAAGTTTATCTGTTCCATCGCCAACATTTGTTGGGAAGAAGAGATCTACATTGTTAGGATGCCCGGTTTTTAAGAATCTTTCTTCAATGGCATAAGTGATTTCCTGAGGGTGACACATGCCAATGAATCCGCTCATCGATACCCGGTCCCCATCCTGAATCAGTTCGGCAGCCTGTTGAGGCGTAATTACTTTACTCATTTAAAAGCTCCTGTAATTTATTTATTCTTAAACTGTTTAGCTGGTTTTTCCTTATTTTTATCAAGGAAGTATTCCATTCCATAAGTCTGATCTTCAGTATTGAAGCAGTTGGAGAATTCGTCGACTTCGATCGCAATGCCTTCATCCATTGTACCTTCCAGGCCTTTGTTGATCGCCCGTTTGCTTGCGGCTACGGCTTTAGGAGCATTCTTGGCAATGCCTTTTGCTAATTTCATTGCAGCATTCATCAGTTCTTCCTGTGGATAAACTGCATTTACCAGACCAATCTGAAGTGCTTTATCAGCCTTGATGTTTCTGCCCCCATAGATAATTTCTTTTGCGATGCCAACTGGAACGATACGGGCTAGTCTCTGAGTTCCGCCAAAGCCAGGAGTAATTCCTAATCCTACTTCTGGCTGACCAAAAACCGCATTATCTGCAGCCAGACGAATATCGCAGGACATAGCCAGTTCGTTGCCGCCGCCAAGAGCAAATCCATTGATAGCAGCAATTACCGGTTTATCCATTGTTTCGATCTGACGGAAAATTTTGTTTCCATAAGCACCGTATTCAGCGGCTTCTTCCTGATTCTTATCCTTCATTTCAGCGATATCTGCGCCAGCAACAAAAGATTTTGGACCTGCACCAGTGATAATGACTGCGTAAGTATCATCATCCGCAGCAACAGTATTCACAGCTTCTTCAAGATCTTTTAATACTGCAGTAGAAAGGGCATTCAGAGCCTTTGGGTTATTAATAGTAATTGTTGAAACATTACCGTCTTTTTCTAAAAGTACGTATTCCATGATTAATCCTTTCCTGAAATAGAAATAAAGCTGATCCATTTAATGGTGATCATCCGTTCTCTTAATATAAAATCGATCAAATCGAAAAATTATAGAAAAATGAAAAGGGAGAAACTGGTTTGCTTCTCCCTTTTCTGTTTAATTCTGGACAGGATGAAGACCATCCGGATATTAATGATTATAAATACTTATGGATGCTGATTGAATACCCATAAGCATCTTGTATATTTATCGATTTCTAATTTACAGAAAAACTATTTCTTGTAGTTGTAGAAACCTTCACCAGTTTTACGTCCAAGCTTGCCAGCACGAACCATTTTCTTTAACAGAGTAGTTGGACGATATTTTGGATCGCCAGTTTCATCATAAAGAACGTTCATGATTGCAAGAACGATATCAAGACCGATTAAGTCACCTAAAGCAAGTGGACCCATTGGATGGTTGGCACCAAGCTGCATCGCTGTATCGATGTCTTCTACAGACGCGATGCCTTCCTGCAGAATGCCAGTCGCTTCGTTTACCATTGGGATCAGGATACGGTTTACAACGAAACCAGGTCCTTCGTTCACTTCAACCGGAGTTTTACCGATTTCTTTAGCTGTTTCGATGACAAAAGTCTTTGTTTCTTCCGGAGTATTGGCACCAGAGATGACTTCAACTAATTTCATGCGGTCAGCCGGGTTGAAGAAGTGCATACCGATGACTGGATGTTTGATTCCATTTGCGATTTCGGTAATGGATAAAGAAGAAGTATTTGTTCCAAATACAGCATCTTCTTTAACGATGTCATCAAGTTTTTTGAAGACTTCTTTTTTCAGCTTCATGTCTTCAAGAGCGGCTTCAACGATCAGATCCGCATCTGCAAGATCTTCATATTCACCAGCTTTGAGGTTGGCTTTAGCAGCTTCTGCATCTTCAGCAGAAATTTTGCCTTTAGCAACGAGCTTATCTTTGGAAGCTTTAATTTTATTGATTCCGTTTTCAGCCCATTCTTTTTTTACGTCAACTACAGTTACGTCGTTTCCAGCAGAAGCAAAGGCATTAGCAATGCCCTGTCCCATGGTTCCGGCGCCGATTACACCAATTTTTTTCATTGTTACAATTCTCCTCAATTATTAAGCTTTTCTTGCTTTTTTCAGCCCTTCTACCAGGAGCGGCAGAACCTGGTTAACGTCACCGATAAATCCAAGGTTGGAAATTGTGAAAATTTCAGCTTCAGGATCACGGTTGATTGCAATGATAAAGTCTGATTTTTCCATACCAGCCACATGCTGTACAGCACCGGAAATACCACAGGCAATGTACAGAGTTGGACGAACTGTTTTACCAGTCTGACCAACCTGGCGTGATTTATCCATGAAGCCATCTTCAACAACGGCACGTGTAGCACAGACTTCACCGCCGAGTTCCTTGGCAGCTTCTTCAAGAAGAGGAAGACATCCTTCAGCACCACGTCCGGCACCGATCAAGATATTGCATTTAGCGATATCTACGCCTTCAATTTTCTTTGGAAGAACTTCTTCAACAACAACTTCGGGTTCTGTTGAATTCCAAACCGGAGCAAATTCAATTACTTCTCCAGTTCTTGTTTCATCAACAGGAGCTAAGTCAAATACTTTTGGTCGAATGGTAGCCATCTGCGGGCGAGTATTCGGGCAGACGATGGTACCAAACAGGTTACCGCCAAATGTTGGACGAGTAACGAGCAGTAATGCGTCGCCATCAGCAACCTTTGTTGGATCAATTTCGATGCCAGTCGCATCAGCAGTCAGTCCGGCATTGATGCGGGCTGCCACACGTGGAGCCAGGTCGCGTCCAAGAACTGTAGCTCCAGTCAGTAATGAATCAGGTTTGAATTCATTGATGACCTGAGTCAGAGCATCTGTATAGAACTGTGTGGAATAATCCTTCAGCAGTGGATCGTCAACAACGATCACCTTGTCAGCGCCATGGGCAATAACATCCTGTGCTTTATCTTTTACGTTTTCGCCAAGCAGAACTCCGACTACCTGAAAACCAAGTTCAGGAGCGGAAGCAACCAGCTTGCGAGCCTCGGAAATCAGCTCATAGCCAACTTCGGCAGGCTCAGAGTCTTTCTGTTCAACAAAAACATAAATGTCTTTGTAATCTGGAAATGTAGCCATTCTTGTGATTCCCTTTCTACTTCTTGATCAGCTGCTTTTCTTTGAGAGCTTCAACAATGCGGTCTGCAGTTTCATCAGCTGGCAGATCGAATTTTTCAGTAGCAGCGGAAACGTTTTTGGTGAAGGTTCTGTGAACCTTGGTTGGAGAACCAGCCAGACCGATCAGGTCCTGCGGCAGGTCATCTTTAATATCATCGTAAGTCATGATCTGGACTGGATTATTGAAAGAATCAACAATGTCAATGCAGTTCATGTAACGTGGCTTATTCATACCGGAAAGAGTAGTAATTACAGCCGGCAGCTTCACTTTGACTACCTGTTCTTCATCTTCGAGAGATTTTTTAACTTTGGCGTATTCAGGAGTCAGTTCAAGGATTTCGTCAACATAAGTTACCTGAGGCAGACCTAAACGCTCAGCGGTCTGTGGACCAACCTGAGCAGTATCCCCATCGATAGCCTGACGTCCGGCAATGATAAAGTCATAACCGATTTTGTTTAAAGCCGCAGCAAGAGTACGGCTGGTTGCGCAGGTGTCAGCACCGCCAAGACGACGGTCAGTTAACAGAACTGCGTGATCAGCACCGCGGGCAATCGCTTCTTGAAGCATGCCAGCAGCCTGAGGAGGTCCCATGGACACAACAGTGATGTCGATGGAATCATCTTTGTCTTTTAAAGCCAGAGCGGCTTCAAGTCCGGCAAGGTCATCCGGATTCATAATGGAAGGTACGCCATCGCGGACGAGAGTTCCTGTGTTTTTATCAACAGTAATTTCTGTGGAGTCCGGTACCTGTTTGATCAATACAGCAATTTTCATTTTTCCCAGATTCCTTTCCAATTAGCGAAGCAGTGCTCCGGAGATAACCATACGCTGTACTTCGGAAGTTCCTTCATAGATCTCAGTAATCTTAGCGTCACGGAACATTCTTTCAACAGGCAGGTCACGGGTATAACCATATCCACCCATCAGCTGAATGCACTTAGTTGTTACATCCATTGCGGTTTCAGCTGCAAATAATTTAGCTTCCGCTGCAAGAACGGTATAAGGTTTGCCTTCTTCTTTAGCCATCGCAGCTCTGTAAACAAGCATTTTTGCAGCATCGATCTGAGTCTGCATATTAGCAAGCTGGAACTGGGTGTTCTGGAATTTAGCGATTGGACGGCCGAACTGTTTTCTCTGCTTAACGTATTCAACCGTTTCAGCTAATGCGCCTTCAGCAATACCAAGAGCCTGAGCTGCAATACCAATACGTCCGCCATCAAGAGTGGACATAGCAATTTTGAATCCCTGTCCTTCTTTTCCAAGAAGGTTTTCTTTCGGAACACGTGCATTATTAAAGATCAGCTCGGAAGTAGCGGAACCGCGAATACCAAGTTTCTTTTCATGCTGTCCGATTGTGAAGCCCGGAGTATCCTTATCGACGATAAAGGCGGAGATACCACGAGTTCCTTTTGACTTGTCTGTCATTGCAAAAATGATGTAGACATCAGCTTCACCGGCATTGGTGATAAAAATCTTTGTTCCATTGATGACATAATCATCGCCATCAAGTACGGCTGTAGTCTGCTGGCCAGCAGCGTCAGTACCTGCGTTTGGTTCAGTCAGACCAAATGCACCAAGTTTTTCTCCGCTGGCTAAAGCAGTCAGATACTTTTCTTTCTGTTCAGGAGTTCCATACTGAGCGATTGGCCAGGTTCCCAGGGACGTATGAGCGGAAAGTACAACACCTGTTGTTGCACATGTTTTGCTCAGTTCTTCGACTGCCAGAATGTAGGACAGATAATCCGCACCGGCTCCGCCGTATTCTCTTGGATATGGGATACCAAGCATTTTTGCCTGCCGCATGACTTCAACGCTTTCTTTTGGGAAACGTTCTTTTTCATCAACGTCAGCAGCGTTTTCTTTGACTTCTGCTTCGGCAACTTCCCGGAACAACTTCTGCATCAGTTTCTGTTGTTCTGTTAAATTGAAATCCATAAAATTGAAGTTCTCCTTTCCTCTTTCGAACGAATTTAGGATTTATACGGAGAATCGCTCCGCATCAAATCCATAATAAAACCACTCTTAATTTTGTCAATGCTATTTGTAAATCTTTTCACAATTCTAAAAGCGCTTTATTCTAACGGATTCCCGTTGATACAAGCGCTTACACATATGATTTACAGCCATAAATTAATATAGAAAGAGATACACCATAAAATCCCATTATTTTTCATTTCATTTTGTTCAAATTTTTGCAGCAGTTTTACATCACTTGAAAAAAAGTTATTTCAAAGCACAATTATGGTGATTTATCAAACGTTTTGCATTGAACCTCTTTTTGTTTCAAGACATATTGTTAAAATGCAAAAGAACTTCAGCAAACATACTGAAGTTCCATTAAAAATTTTCAATTTTGATGTGATTATCCATTTAAGAAGTGAATCAGATGGATTATTAAATTGTAAATCTCAGATCAGCTGGCTAAGAAGTTTATTCATTCTGAAAACCCAACTTTAAATCTGATGTATAGGAATCAGCTTATCGATCAACAGGCGGACTGTAAGAAGGATAGAGCATTTTGTTTTTGCATGATTTTCTTCTGAGAAGTTTCATTCATACCCGCGGTGACTTGCTGCAAAAGAAGATCATAGCTTAAATCCTGAATCAGGACTTTTTTAGCCAGTTCATTTTTGCTAACTCGTCGCAGGTAGGTCTCAAAAGACATAGTTTTCGGCCGTGTAAGAAGCGTAATTGCTTCAAGGATACATTTCGAGAATCCCAGGGCGGCCAATTCTGTCAAGTTCATAGTTCTGTCCTCCAGAATGTCTTTTAGAAGAGCCGTACAGATCTCGTTTTCATGTTCCATCTGAGATGCAATGTAGTACAGATGGAAAATGTATGGACTTCCCAAACGATCAAGATGATGTTCATGAGCCTTATAACTGAGATCCAATGCTTTATTGATGAGCGGTGTGCATAACATGATAAATACCAAACCTTTCCTGCTATTCATACCGCGGGTATCACTGTAACCAGTTTATCGTTATTTTTAAGAATTTTCAAAGATTACACATTAGTTTTTCAAGAATTTACATTTTGTTTCATTCTTACCTCTTAAAACAAAAGCTGTTTTTTTATCCGTGTTTATGAACCTGCTGATGTTTGATCTCCAAAACTTTATATAAAAATCCAAAATGGTCTATTTCTAAAGTGAAAATTTTCACACATCAAATTGAATTGTATTTTTATTGTGATAGTATGGGTTCGTAAAACTCATTACGAGTAGAAAGAGGATATTTAATGTCTCAGAAAGCTTATATTGTTGGCGCTAAGCGAAGCGCAATCGGAACTTTCATGGGTTCCCTGAAGAATGTCACTCCTGCAGAAATGGGAGCTACCGTTCTTAAAGCTGCTCTTGAAGAAGCTAACGTAAAACCTGATCAGGTCAGCGAAGTAATTATCGGTAACGTAATTTCTGCTGGTCTTGGACAGAATATTGCCCGTCACATTTCATTGGATGCTGGAATTCCTCAGAGTGTTCCTGCACATGCCATTAACATGGTTTGTGGATCCGGCCTTGAAGCTGTTATTGAAGCGGCTATTCGTGTTCAGGCAGGATGGGGCGATATTTTTGTAGCCGGTGGTGTTGAAAATATGTCTGCAGCTCCTTACCTGATCAGCGGCAAAAACCGTCAGGGTGTAAAAATGGGCAACCAGACTGTGGTTGACTCCATGGTTAACGATGGACTGACTGACGCTATGAACAACATTCACATGGGTGTTACAGCAGAAAACATCGCAAAAAAATATAACATCACCCGCGAAATGCAGGACGAATTTGCACTGGCTTCCCAGGAAAAAGCCCTCAAAGCAATCGCTGATGGCAAATTCAAAGATGAAATTGTTCCAATCGAAATCAAAGAAAGAAAGAAAACTGTTGTTTTCGATACCGATGAACATCCAAGACAGACCAGCATGGAACTCTTAGCTAAACTGCGTCCAGCGTTCATCAAAGATGGTACAGTGACTGCCGGTAATGCTTCTGGTATCAATGACGGCGCTTCGATGTGTATTGTAGCCAGCGAAGAAGCTGTTAAAAAATATGATCTGAAACCAATCGCTGAGATCATCGGTCTTGGTCAGGGTGGTGTTGATCCACTTACAATGGGTCTTGGCCCTACTCCAGCTATTCTCAATGCTCTGAAATATGCTCACATGTCTCTTGATCAGATGCAGTTAATCGAGCTGAATGAAGCATTCGCATCTCAGTCCTTAGGTGTAATCCATGAACTGATTGAAAACACCGGTATTGATCGCGAAGCTCTGATGTCCATTACAAACGTAAATGGTGGAGCGATCGCTTTAGGTCATCCAGTTGGTGCTTCTGGAAACCGTATTCTTGTTTCCCTGCTTCACGAAATGCAGAAACGTCACCTGACTTATGGTCTGGCTTCACTTTGCATCGGTGGAGGAATGGGTGTAGCTGTAATCGTTAAAATGTGCGATTAATTTACAAGCAGAATATAATAATCATAATCCATATTAGTATCCGTCATGAGAATTCGATGATTTGATCGAATTCTCATTTTTTGATTGTTTGAATTTTCGCTTTTTACAATTATATGCTTATCAGTATTTATGTCAGGATTTCTATATAGAGGTAATTATCTATACGAAAACGCCCAGGATCGAAGAAGTATGGTCCTGAGCGTTTTCATTTGTTATTAAAATTCTTCACTTTTTACAATTTGATAGCTGATCAGCATCGAAACCGAAATGAACAATATGATAAGAATCACTCCAGATGCAGTCAGTATGATTGGATGAATATGACCTATCTGTCCAAAAACACTGACAAGCTCATCCTGATATTCCATTAAAGAAATGACAGCCAATACAAGAGCCATGGACAAAAACATGGTTACAATTTGTGAATTACTTTTAAATTTTAAGTTGATGGGAATCAGAATACTGGCAGGAATGGAAATAATCAAAAGCTGCAGCAGAATCTGACCTGTAAATTCAGCTTCAGAAGTCTTCAATATGAATGAAGATATCCATAAAACGATGACTTGAGCCAGAAAAGCTCCACCAAAAATCAGAGCATATTTTTCAATAACAAAGTCTTTTCTAGAAAAAGGCATCGTAAAAAGCATTCTCGCATTATTGGCTTCGACTTCAATCAGAAGTGATCGGATCAATATGATTATGATCAGTAAAGGTGCCATTGACATCAGAATATTCGAGTCTCCACCAAATACAAAGGCAGCCATGATGAATAGAAAAACCATAAATAATCTTTTTTGAGAAATCAAAAATTGCAGATCAAGAGTAAATAATCCTTTCATACAGATTCTCCTTCATACATCAGCAGCAGATCATCAATATTGCCATGTTCAACAGCAAGCCAGGGGTAGTTCTCCTCATAAAATTGAATATCTTTAACCAGAACATCTGTTCCATTTCTTGTTTTCTTTTGACGGATGACCTGCTGCAGATCAACCTTGTTGTAATCCTGATCCAGGATATGAACAATGCCATATCCGTCTTTCAAAGTTTCAACGTCCTCGTGAAGAACAATTCTTCCCGAAGAAATCAGGTAAAAGTCATCGCAGAAGTTTTCCAGATCTGAGGAAATATGAGAGCTGATCAATATAGAATGTTCTGGATTTTCCATGTATTCTCTGAGCAAATCCAGAATTTCATTTCTCGCTGCGACATCAAGACCTGCCGTCGGTTCATCGAGCAGCAAAAGCTTTGGATGATGCGATAAAGCGGAAATCACTTTGAGTCTGACTTTCATACCGGTAGAATAGTTTTGTATTTCCTGGTTTTTTGGCAGATTAAATCGATTGACCAGCCTGTCATAATAATTTGCATCAAAAGATGAATAAAAAGCCTTCAGCACTTTTTTTATCTGCTCGACTGTTAGAGATGGAATGAAAGTGGATTCCGATAACACAACTCCAATCTCTTCCTTTTGTTTCTTGCTTAAAGTCCATGCATTTTGATCAAAGACGTTGACTATGCCAGAATCTGGCTTCATTAATCCCGTTAATAATCGAAATAACGTCGTTTTACCCGATCCATTCAGTCCGAGTAAGGCTGTGATTGAATTTTTTGGAATATCAAGATTTGCATTGAGCTGGAATTCTCCATAATTTTTTACGGCATTTTGAATGTGAATCATTTGTATTCCTCCAAGAGAAGTGAAACAAGATCAACAATATCTTCATCACTCATTTTCATTAACTTTGCTTTCTGTATGGCCTGAAGCAAACTCTCTTCAAGCTGTTTCTGCATTTCTTCCTGCAGTAAATTTGGATTTATTTTAGAAACATAAGTTCCCTTTCCATGAATGGTACAGACAAGGCCTTCCTCTTCCAAAAGGTCATAGGCCTTCTTTGCCGTCAGCGCAGAGATTCGAAAATCTTTAGCAAGCGAACGAACAGAAGGTAAGGGTTCCTCACTTTTCAGCTGGCCATTTCGTATCTGACTGCGAATTTGTTCGGCAATCTGCTCATAGATCGGAATCATCGAAGAATGCGATATCTGAATATTCATGACTATCTAGCTCCTTAGGACAAAAACAGTATATAACAGTTGAATACATATGTAAACACCATATAACAGTAAGTCAGTTCTATATTTAATTCAGATATAAACGACAAACATATGAATAAATTCCGAAAAGTGCATTACAACTGCCTGCCCCAAAAAAAAAACGTACCTTTTGTTCAGGTACGATTAAATTGAAAAAGACGAAAGGATAATCATCAATGGCAAAATGCAAAGCCAGAATCCAGCACATTAGAAATGATTTTATTCATCGATCTTAATGACCTTTCGTCGATTTATTAACAGAAAGATTGAAGTGATGATCTGCCATATTGTCCATTTAATTTTCTACTGAATTTTCAGAAGGATCCATCAGGTTATCTTCCGACTTTGATTTCTGGTTCTGTATCTTCTCCTGATTCTGGATCTCTTCCTGATATGGAAATCGATCCAGAAAAAATTGATAAATATCTGGAGCAATCTGTTTCATCAGATCAGGATACAAAAAATAAAATACGCTGGCTTCCGCAAAATACTCTTCCCTTGCACTCGCTCCATAATCGCCAAACAGATCAGGATCCTCTTCATAAAACTGATTAAACTCTTCTGATTCACTCAGAAGATCCTGAATACCGGTTGAATAATAGTCGAGCAGATGAGCGAGTTCGTGTACTATCGTTTCTCTGAAGAATATCGGATCATTCAAAAACACAGTACTTCCATCCTTCAGATAAGTGTAAAGGACGTTTGCGTCATCAAAAATTACACGGATACAGCTTGCAGCCTGAAGAGTCGATGAAACACCAAATACTTCTTCCAGAGAAGCTATATCTGAATTATTCTGAAGAAACAGGGAATCTTCCATCAGATAAACAGCCGCTGAATACTGAGTCAGAATTTCAGGCAGCGATTCAATGAATTGTCTTGTTGTTTCGAGCTGCTCTGAATTGAGAGTTTCTGAAGTCTTTTCATCATCCACCCAATAAACCAGCAAGGGCTCTTCTGTCAGCAAAACCGAATTTGGATAAAGCGGAGTCCTTTTCTGAACATTTTTCTGCTGAGAAATCTTCAGATCAAGAATATAGGCTGAAGCAATATCTGCAATCTGAACTCCTCTGAAATACAGACTAAGCAAAAGAGATGATATGGCAATCAGACAGATTGCTAACTTCATTACAGGATTTTTGAACGAGCGGTATAAAAACACAAAACAGAAAACAGCTATAGGAAAAAACCAGAGCTGCCAGTGCCCAACTTCGTAATGAAGAACTTCCCAGAGGTTCAGTGACGAAATTTCAAAAATCAGGATCCCTGCCCCCCATAAAAGTGAAATGAGCAGGTTTCTGATAAAAGCAAGAAAAGCAGAACTAGTTCTGCTTTTCATCGTCCAAACCTTCTTCAGGTTCTTCTACGGGTTTTGTGGTTCTGCTGATATCAGCCAGGATATTTTCAATTTTACGGCCCTTTTCAAGAGTCTTATCCTGAACAAAAATCAGATCCGGAACTTTATAGGCTTTAACATTCTTCGCAACGATCGAACGAATGAAACCCTTCGACTGACGAAGAATCTTCATTCCTGCATCATTGCGGTCCTGTTTTCCCAAGAAGCTGACATAAACCTTTGCCTGTGACATATCGCGGGTGCATTGAACATCCGTAACCGTTACAAAACCAAGTTTAGGATTTTTCAGCTCGAATTGCAGGATCCGACTGATTTCTCGCAGCAGAATCTGGTCCATTCTGTCCTGTTTAATCGTCATTTTTTACTTCCTGATCCTCGAATGCTTCGATCACATCTCCAACTTTAATATCGTTGAAGTTCTCTATTGTCATACCACATTCAAAGCCCTGGTTCACTTCTTTTACATCGTTTTCAAAGCGGCGCAGGCTTCCCAGCTTACCTGTATAAACAACAATTCCATCACGAATCAGACGAACACCCGAATCACGTTTGATCATTCCATCAGTGACATAGCATCCAGCGATCGTTCCAACTTTGGAAACTTTATAAATCTGACGAACTTCAGCTTGTCCAGTAATGACTTCCTCGTATACAGGAGCAAGCAGACCTTTCATGGCACCTTCTAATTCTTCAAGCGCTTTATAGATGATGTTGTGCAGACGGATTTCTACGCCTTCCTCTTCCGCTTTTTTACGGATTGCCGCAGTAGGACGGATGTTGAATCCATAGATGATGGCATTCGAAGCACTTGCCAGCATAATGTCACTTTCAGTGATCGTTCCAACTGTCGAACGGATAACATTCACCTTAACAGTATCCACATCCAGTTTTTCTACAGAAGCTTTTAATGCTTCAGCAGAACCCTGAACATCCGCTTTGATCAGGACATTGATTTCCTTGACATCTCCTTCAGAAATCATACGGGCCATGTCTTCAAGGGAACGGGCAGATGTCGCATTTCTTTCACGTTCAATCTTCTTATTTTCACGGGACTGTGCAATTTCCGCTGCCTTCTTATAAGAGTCATAAACCATGAAGACGTCACCGGCCTGTGGAACCTCATTCAGACCGATAATCTCAACAGGCATGCTTGGACCTGCAGTTTTCAGTTCCTGACCACGATCATTGGTCATTTTACGAATACGTCCGTAAGCAGATCCTACAACAAGGGAATCGGCTGCTTTCAGAGTTCCCTGCTGAATGAGCAGAGTAGCGACCGGTCCACGGCCTTTATCCAGTTTGGCTTCAACTACAGTTCCGCTAGCTAATGTTTTTGGATTAGCCTTTAATTCCTGCATTTCTGCGACCAGGAGAATGGATTCAAGAAGATCATCGACTCCCTGACCATTACGGGCTGAAATTTCAACAAAGATATTATCTCCGCCCCATTCTTCAGGCATTACCCCTTCGTTGGCCAGCTCGCTCATCACACGTTCGGGATTGGCTCCAGCCTTATCAATCTTATTGACTGCTACTACAATAGGTACTCCAGCAGCTCTGGCGTGGTCAATGGATTCCTTGGTCTGAGGCATGACACCATCATCTGCTGCAACGATCAATACAACAATATCCGTGATCTGTGCTCCACGGGCCCGCATGGCTGTGAAGGCTTCATGACCAGGAGTATCAAGGAATGTTACTTTCTTTCCGCTTACAGAAACCTGGTAAGCACCAATATGCTGAGTAATACCTCCAAATTCTCCACTGGTTACATGTGAATTTCGAATGGTATCAAGCAAAGTGGTTTTACCATGGTCAACATGCCCCATGATGGTAACAACTGGTGGTCTGCTGACGAGATCCTTTTCATCAAAGACGCGGTTGGAAATCTGTTCTTCGATATCATCTTCGTCAATAATAATTTCTTTGTGAGGAGTGACATTGAAATTCATGCAGATCAGTTCAATATCTTCATCGCTTAATGTGGTATTGATGGTCGACATATTGCCGAGCATGAACAGAAACTTAATAATCTCTGATGAATTTCTCTTCATCAGTTCTGCTAACTGACCAACGCTCAGCTGTGTGGAATAAGTAATTTCTTTTGGATATTCCACCTTTGGTCTTGGTGCGTAGTTATTACCGCGTCCGTTATTGCGGCCGCGATTATTATTCCGGTTGTTATTATTCTTATTGTTATTTTTGTTTCTGTTGTTCGTGTTTGTGTTTTTTCTGCGCTGTGGCTTGTTTGCCATCATTTCACCATCCTTAACTTCCAATCAGGATTTCCTGATTCAACCGCACGAAGACTGAATCAGGAAATTCCTGGTTCAGTCTGTTATCAGGCGGTTCATTTCTTTTCAGTATCAGCCGACAGATTAAAATCGGCCGAAGTTGACTTATCTGAAGTCAATTTTTCAATCAGAGATGCGGCAAACCCCTGATCGGTAATTCCATAGGCACTGGCTGCCTTATTGGAAATCGAATTAAAACGAAGCTCATCCAGTTCGAATGCAGGAATTCCTGCTGTTTTCGATTTATTGAGAATTTTCTTTTTCGAATTGTTCCCAATTGTGCTGGTATAAATCACCAGCTTCGAGCTTCCATTAATGATTGAAGGAATCAGTCCTTCACCACGAATGGTTTTTCCAGCCCGAATTGCCATCTGGATTGAATTGACTACTTTATCCTGCATGGATCAGTCTCTCAAGTTCTTCATAAACCTCTTCAGGAATCTCGCATTCAAGCGCTCTGGCTAAAGCTTTGGATTTCCTGGCTTTGGAAAGCGTTTCAAGCGATTTCTGAATATAGGCTCCATGACCGTTTTTCTTACCACTCAGATCTACGCACACTGTGTTTTCAGGCGTGCGAACAACCCGGATCAGTTCTTTTTTTGGAAAACGGTCCTGAGTTACGACGCACTTGCGCATCGGTATTTTTCTTACTGCTGGCATTTTCCGCTCCTTCAATTAAAGATTCAGGCAAATTGGTCAATGCGAATTGAAGAATGGGACATCAAAGAATTCCTGCAAAGGACAACCTGTTCATTACAGGAATTCAAAGATTCAAATATTTCAGAATAATCGATTCAGAAGATCAGATCGCTCTAATATTCATCATCATAATATTCATCATATTCTTCGTAATCAACATCCTCATTCCAGCTTGCAGAGAGTTCTTCTTCGAGTTCATTCTCTTCAATCTCTGCAAGTTCGTCTTCAGTATAAATAGGCTGCATGGCAGTGTAAGCTGGTTTTTTCTTAAGCACCGGTTTACGTTCTTCCTGCTTTTCGTTTTTATAGCTGTGTTTATGATCATTTTTCTTGCTGGATGGCTGCGCTGGAGCAGCTTCAGCTGCAGATTCGAATTTGGATGTGTAACTCTGTTCCCGACGTTCAG
Organism: Ileibacterium valens; assembly: GCF_001945525.1. Lineage (GTDB taxonomy): Bacteria > Bacillota_I > Bacilli_A > Erysipelotrichales > Erysipelotrichaceae > Ileibacterium > Ileibacterium valens. The sequence goes on along the minus strand of NZ_MPJW01000200.1, from coordinate 5,209 downwards.
CCAAGGATTTACGTTTTTCCTTGGCAATCCGAGCCGCTTCTTCCATCTCTTCAACATCTTTTTCATTTTCTGCAGGGGCTTCTTGATTTGCGTTCGGAGCAGCAGATGGAATCTGTTCAGCTTCTTTTCGAGATTCTGGAACGTAGTCATCGTCATCGTAGGTAAAGTCTACAGAATCAATATCGATGGCATCTGGACTTTCGGCACGCAGTTCGTCAATTCTCTGCTGCTGCTTATAAGCACGTTCAGCCGCTTTCCTGGCTTCGTATTCAGCATGCATTTCATCTGCAATTGCCTGATAGTCGATACCAAGTTCCTTCATTTCTGACTGAGATTTGATATCAATACGGTGGTTTGTCAGTTTTACAGCAAGACGGGCATTCTGACCTTTTTTACCAATAGCCAAGGAAAGCTGATTGTCTGGTACCACAGCAATCAATCCGCCTCTAGGCCCATCCTTAGGAATGACAACAACACCAGCTGCTGGTGAAAGGGCGTTGGCTACAAGCTGCTGGATATCATCAGACCATTCAAAGATATCAATCTTTTCCCCATTCAGTTCCTGAATGATTGCCTGTACACGGCTTCCTTTTGGACCAATGCAGGCTCCGATTGGGTCGATATTTTCATTGTGGGAATAAACCGCGATCTTGGCCCGCATTCCCGGATCACGGGCAATGGCTTTGATTTCAATGGTTCCGTTATAAATTTCAGGAACTTCTTTTTCAAACAGTCGTTTGATAAAAACGGGATCAGCCCGGGATACAAGAATCTGAGCTCCCTTGCTTTCCTTGTTTACATCAGTGATCACTACTTTAATATGTTCGCCATCAAAGTAATGTTCAGTTGGAATCTGGTCATTCTTTTTCATCATGGCCAAGGTGCTTCCGTTTTGATGTTTGCCTTCCTTATCGGCTCCAAGCAGGACTAAAATAAAACGATCTTCGGCGGATTCAACAATTCCTTCGACCATTTCTCCCACCTGGTCGACATACTTCTCATAAATCACAGCTTTTTCAGCTTCACGGATTTTTGTTTTAATCACACTTTTGGCGAGAGTGATAGCTGCTCGATCGAAATTGTTTAAGGATACTTCTTCGTCAATGAGATCCCCAATTTCTGCATCCGGTTTAACCTTTTTTGCATCCTCGAGACTGATTTCAAATTCTTCATCATCAACATTTTCAACCGTTTCACGCTGACGGAAAACTTTCATATTCCCGTTGTTGATTTCAGTGCGGACTTTAAGGTCCTTTAATCCAGACTGTTTCTGGTACGCTTTTTCCATGGCTTCGGAAAGTGCTTCTTCAACAACATCTTTTGGAAGATTGCGGCTTTCGGCAATGTTCAAGAAAGCAAATTCCTGCTGTTCAGTTTTCTTTTTTGATTTTGATTTTCCTGGCATATAAAATCACCTTCACATTTTGACTGCTGTCATGATCAGAGCAATGTTGTCTTTGGAAATCTCAGCTTTCTTCGGTCTTCCCTTATCAAAGTAGGAAATAACGACTGAATCGTTATCGACACGGCTCAGATCACCTATATAATCAGCTCTTCCCTTTTCAGGTTTTTTTAGTTTTACATAAACATATTTACCCAGGGCTGCAGCAATTTCTTCATCGTTTCGCAGTTCCCTTTCAGCACCAGGGGAGCAGACTTCGAGCATATATTCACCCGGAATCTCATCGGTTTCATCGAGATGAGTGCTGATTCTGTCGCTGACTGCACTACAGGTGTCCAGATCGATCGTTCCATCGTTTTTCTCAATACTGATTCTCAGCACAGGAGGTTTCATGGAAGTGTCCCATTCGACCTCGTACAACCGGCAGCCCATTTCCTGCAGGAGCGGGATCAGCCAAGTTTTCAAATTGTCCATTCGTTTGTCGGTCGGAAAATAAATCCCGACAGCGTCTCCTTTCTTGCTTCAGCCATCAAAATGACCGGCATTTCCTTATTGTTTAAGGTACTAAATAAAATCTTTGGGGAGTGGATATCCACTCCCCAAAGGTTTTTATCGATTGAATGATACCACTATGCCCCAAATTGCTCAAGCCATTGGAATAAGCAGGGATTCTGACGGTCGAGAAATGCAAAATTCCTGCTCGGTAACAGCGTTTTTTTAGATTCTGAAAGCTTATTCAAACGTTCCGTCCATAATATGACTGACTTCTGAAATCGCCTGTTCAATTTGATCGTTGACGACCACATACTTGTAGGATTTCATCTCTTTCATTTCATCTTTCGCTTTTTTCAGGCGATCACGAATTTCCTCATCCTGTTCAGAATCCCGGCCGATGATTCTTTTTTTGAGTTCTTCTTCAGAAGGCGGAGCCATAAAAATGGATACAGTCTGCGGCAAGTTGCTCATAACCTGTTTGGCTCCGTTGGTTTCGATTTCAAGAAGAACATTGACACCCTGATCTAAAAGCTTTTTGACTGGAGCCTTAGGAGTTCCATAGTAGTTTCCAAAGTGTTCGTCATACTCAAGCAGCTCATGATTTTCAATGGCTTTTTCGAACGTGTCTCTGGAAACAAAATAGTACGAAACTCCGTCAATTTCTCCTTCTCTTGGCCTTCTTGTGGTCATAGAAATCGAAATTTGAGTATTCAGAGCATTCAGATCAAGCCCCTTGCAAACCGTTCCCTTTCCCACTCCAGAAGGACCGCTTAGTACAAAAAGCTTTCCCTTTTCATTTGATTCCTGATTTGTCATAAATTTCTCACTTTCCTTTGTATTGACAGAAAACCGATTGCCAATGAATCATTCTGTCAGGATTTTAGCGTTAAAGTTCATGCTATGATGGTGTAAGCCCGATGGATGCCTGTGCAATTACCTGCTGGGATCCAGTTCAATTGATTCTCATTCAACTGAATCAATCCGGCTGACCAGAACAATATATTTATTATTGTTTAACCATAAACTGTCAAATTGCAAGCAGATAATCGACAAGCTAATAAAAAATGCTTTATAGCTACAAAGCGGCCTTGCACTTTTCAACCTATGAAATAAAAGAGTTTGAAAAAAAACTCATATTTCAAATAAGACTCAATCGTAATCAGCTGTGGTATATGTGTTTTGCCGCTATGATTGGATTGCCGCTTTTACTGTCCTGCCGTATGATTCTTGTTTATTTTATTTATTTTGTTTAATTGCATTTATCACATTTTAGTTAGGAAGGTGAATACCATGGCTCTTGATGGACTTTTGATAGCCGGAATAAATTCGGCACTTCAGGAGATGAAGGGATGCAAGATCTCCCGGATTCAGTCTCTTTCCGAAGAGGAAGTCCTGATCTCGGCTCATAAGAAGGGTTTTGCCGCAAAATTAGTCATCAATACCCATTCCAATACAAACCGAATTTATCTGGCAAAGGAAGCCAGAGACTTTCTGCAGACTCCAACCAATTTCGTCATGCTTTTACGAAAATATATTTCACAGGGCATCATAACCGGAATATCTCAGATCGGCTTTGACCGAATTCTGAAGTTTGCAATTCTGGGACATAACGAACTGGGAGATCCTATCGAATATGACCTTTATGCTGAACTGATGGGAAAATATTCCAACCTGGTTCTGGTAGACCATCATTCATCCACCATCATTGACTGTCTGAAGAGAATTCCTGTTTTTGAAAACTCCAAACGGCTTCTTCATCCTGGGGCTAAATATACTTTGCCAGCTCCTCAGCAGAAAATGTCCCCTCTATCTGTTGATGGTCTGGATCTGGAGAGCTCTCTGGTAAAACAGGTTGAGGGATTTTCTCCACTTTTATCAAAGGAATATCTGTACCGGATTCATCATGGCGAATCTTTTGAAGAAATCACTTCTGAGCTTCTCAGTTCTGATCATCTTTACGTTTATGAAAAAGAGTTTCATCTGATCCCCATCAGACATTTGAATCAAACTCCTAAAATTTATCCATTAATGGAAGGTTTGAATTCTCTTTATGGAAAAGATGAAAAGAAAATCCGCATTCAGGAACAGTGCGGAGATGTTTTTAAAGCCGTAGACCGGGAGATCAAAAAGCTGAAGAAAAAGATTCCAAAACTGGAAGCTTCGCTGGAAGAATCGAAAGATTATGACAAATATCGTGAATACGGCGATTTGATCTTTGCCTGGATGGGGCAGCTCAAAAAAGATAAAGTCATAGAGGTTCAATCCTTTGAAGATGATAAAGTCGTTCGCATCGAGCTGGATATGCGCTATGATCTCAAGGACAATGCCAATCTGTTTTACAAAAAATACCATAAGCTCAAACGGGGAGAGACTATTCTCAAAGAACAGATTGAACAGGCTCGAAAAGAATTGGCTTATTTTGAACAGATGGCCGAACAGCTGCAGGTTGCTGGTGTGGATGACGCTCTGGAAATTCGCGAAGAATTGATCAGAAACCGTGTTCTCATGACAAAAAAGAACAATCTGAGAAGGAAAAAGCAAAAGGCGCCCAATATCCTGAATCTATCAATGGATGATTGTGAAATAATCGTAGGAAAGAACAATCTTCAGAATCAGTACATTCTCAGTAAAATCGCAAATAAGCAGGACCTGTGGTTTCATGTCAAAGACTATCATGGTGCGTATGTGATTTTAAAAACAGATGAAGCGACTGAAGAACAGATACGGCTGTGTGCTCAATTAGCTGCCTGGTTTTCAAAAGGAAGAAATTCATCGAGTGTTCCCGTCGACTATACTCAGGTTTCTCAATTGAGAAAAGTCCCAGGAGCTAAGGTTGGATTCATTACGATGAAACGCTACAGGACTATTTTTATTGACCCGGATGCTCAAAAAATTGAAAGTCTGATTTCTCAAAAGAAATCAGATCGCAGCTGATTCTTAAAACGTAACCTTTTGAAATTTGCATGGGCTTAGATCCTCCGGTTCCAGTCGATATTCTGTATTCGACTAGAACTGGAGGATTTTATGCATAATTATCTGTTTTCCAAATCCCGTGAACTGAATCAGGAACAGTGGATGAACCTGGTTGATCAATATCAGGTGTCAGGTCTGACTCAGGCTGGCTTCTGCGTCCAAAACGGCCTGGCTTTATCCACCTTCCAGTACTGGCGCAGAAAAGCTGCCGCCGTATCGCCTGCTTCAGCGGCTCTTGAATTCGTAGAAATTGACAGGACGGTCTTCCTGGATTTGGAAGGATCAGACGAGAGTCCAAAGCCGGTGATTGAAATCACTGACAGCGACCGAACGATCCGT
>NZ_MPJW01000008.1 GCF_001945525.1 Ileibacterium valens | reverse complement strand
AGAGATGCATGAAGTTGGCTGATACTAATCGGTCGAGGGCTTGATCGAAGCAAGCGAAGTGTAAAACACAAAGAACAAAGACAACAGACAAGAAGGATGTCGCTGATGTTTGGTTTTGAAAGATCCAAGGTGTGGTCTTGATGGCAGAATGGAAATACCCAGACACTTTTCGAACCTGGCAGTCAAGCATTCTAACGGCGACGATAGTGAACAGCGAAAATAGCAAGAGGCCATGCAAACAGAAAGCCGATCTGAGTGAGCAATCACTTCGGATCGGCTTTTGTGATTTAGAATGAAATTCATCCTCAAAAAAGTTCATAAAAAAACTAAAAAAAATCTTTGAAATACTTGCATGATGTAACTGGATTGAGTATTATAAATGAGTCCTTGGGGTATAGCCAAGCGGTAAGGCAGCAGACTCTGAATCTGCCATTTCCGTGGTTCGAATCCACGTACCCCAGCCATATGACAATAACCGGTCTATTCGTTGAATGGACCGTTTTTTATTTTTTGGATTTTCTTTACATGAAAAGGCGATTGGTTTTACGACTGAGAATTTATTCTGAGAAGAGACTTTCTTTAAATGTTTTTGCACTTTATCCCATTTTAGAATACACTTTGACATGACGAGGAGATGGATGATTAATGGACAACAAAATCAGAACCCGGTTTGCCCCAAGCCCAACCGGGTATATGCATATTGGAAACCTTAGAACTGCCTTATTTGAATATCTGATCGCGAAACATGATGGCGGCGATTTCCTACTTCGTATTGAAGATACTGACCAGGGAAGAAAAGTTGATGGAGCAGTTGATGTGATTTATGAAACTCTAAAGAATGTTGGTCTTAATTGGGATGAAGGCCCGGACATCGGCGGAGATTTTGGCCCTTATGTGCAGTCTGAAAGACTTGGAATGTATAAAGGATATGCCGAAAAGCTTGTAGAAACAGGACATGCTCACTATTGCTTCTGCTCTGAAGAAGAAATTGAAGAACAGAGAAAAGAAGCAGAATCGTTAGGTATCTCATTCAAGTTTGATGATCCATGCAAACACCTTTCTGAAGAAGAGATCAAAGAAAGGCTGGATCGTAATGAACCTTATGTAATTCGACAGACAATTTCTAATGTTGGAGAAACATCATTTGATGATGAAGTCTATGGACATATTGAGTTTGACGGAGATCTGCTCGATGAACAGATCCTTTTAAAGAGTGATGGATTTCCAACCTACAACTTTGCCAACATTATTGATGATCATACAATGAATATTACTCATGTCGTTCGTGGAAATGAGTATCTGTCTTCAACACCAAAATATAATCTGATCTACGATGCTTATGGCTGGCAAAGACCGGTTTATGTACATGTACCTCCAGTAATGAAAGACGAAAAGCAGAAGCTTTCTAAACGAAATGGAGACGCTTCCTTTCAGGATCTAGTTGCTGCTGGATATTTACCTGAAGCAATCATTAATTACATTGCACTTCTTGGATGGTCTCCAGAAACTGAACAGGAAATTTATTCACTTGAGGAACTGATCGATGTTTTTGATGTAAAACGTATTTCAAGATCTCCGGCGATTTTTGATAAAGATAAGCTAACCTGGATGAATGGCGTTTATCTGAGAAACATGGATCTGGATACTTATTATAAATTGGTTAAACCATATCTTGAAAAAGCCGTTAAAGGAGATTACGACTTCAGGGAAATTGCTAAATTAATCCAGCCAAGAACAGATGTACTTAATCAGATTGAGGAGTCTGTAGATTTCTTTGATCATTTGCGTGATTATGATCTTGAAATGTATCGTCATAAAAAGATGAAGTCTACTCCGGAATACGCATTAACCGCTCTTAGAGAAGTGCGTAAAGCTCTGGAAAGCCTGGATTCTTTTGAATCAGAAGAACAGGTCCATGATACTTTAATGGCTTTGCCAAAAGAATTAGGCATGAAAAACGGACAGGTTCTCTGGCCTGTCAGAACGGCGCTGACTGGAAAACAGTTTACTCCAGGCGGAGCTATTGAAATTGCTTATATTTTGGGTAAGGATGAAGCTTTATCACGAATTGATACTGGAATTTCCAGATTAGAAGAATCTCTTGAGTCTGCTTAACAGCAGACTTTTTTAATAATAAATTCTTTTTACTATCACTTATGTTTATTTTTCTTTATTTAGTTTTTCTTTTACAAAGGAGGGAACTATGGATTGGAATTCGATCTTTTCTAATGCGTTTTTACTGAAAGTAATTGCTGCGGTTGTTGAACTGGTAATCGGAATGTTTGCAGCAAGATGGGTATCCAGATCAATTTTGCGGATGAAACCGATTGGAATGGAAAAAGGAGTTTTGACTTTTGCGGCTTCAGCCAGTGGTATACTGGTCCGGATTTTTGCGGTTGTGATCGCTTTGGGACAAATTGGAGCTAAGATGGATGTGCTCGTAGGGGCCTTTTCCGCAGTGGGTCTGGGAGTTTCTCTGGCCCTGAAGGAATCGATGGCCAATGTAGCTGGCGGGCTGCAGATTTTGATTACTAAGCCATTTAAAGTGGGTGACTATATTGAGTATGGGGAACCCGGAGGAATTGGAGGAACTGTGAAGCAGATTGAATTGATGTTTACTTCACTGCAGACACCAAACCTTCAGGAGATTGTGATTCCAAATGCTTCGTTAGTCTCCGGCAATATCGTGAACTATTCCGCAAATATTAATCGAAGAATAGTCATCAGTGTTCCTGTAGCTGGATCAATCCGTTATGAAAGCTTCAGAAAATCCTTGCAGGATTTACTAGATTCGACCAAGGAAATTCTTAAGGACCCTAAACCAATGACGGCTGTGAGTGGTTTTACAGCAGCTGGAAACGGGATGACCATTAATGTCATTGCCTATACCCGAACCGATAAATACTGGGACATGCTCTACTATCTGAACGAACAGATCCAGCATTTGATGGTTGAATACGCTATGGAACAGCCAACAGATCTTGTTCGAATCATTGATCCTCAAATGCTCAGTAAGGATCTGGCAAATGTTAAGAATCCGCTTTCGTAACCTAATCTTAAAAAAAGTTTAAAACATATACTGTTTTTTACTGGCGGAATAGTCAATAATCATGAAGGGAGCTTGCTGTTTCTGTTTCTTGTAAGGATACTCAAGACAGCCTGCTAAAAGCACAGGCATTCTATGAATAGCTTATCAGTGACAGGAATATAGACATAGCTCCCGAATATTCAATTTACAAAGAAAGGACTTGCTGAATGGACAGTATTACGACTTACAATCTGATCGTTATTCTTTCGGTTCTATTCGTGTCCCTGTTGTTCCTGCTGATTCCTTTGAATGTCCTATCCACCCTGACTGTGCCTTTCAGCTTTAAAACATTCGGAATCCGTAAGGTTAAACGCTGGTACTCCAGAACAGACACCCTTGCTAATTTCTTTTTATGGATCTCTGTTATATTCGCTTTTGGTTTTCCTTTTATCCCGCAAGGGGTACAAATGGCAAGGATTATTTTTGCGGTATGGATGATATTTGCCTGGTTATGCACAATTTCACGGGCGGTGAGACTGTCACAGGTTAAGCGTTCAGACATAAAACTGACAGTCATTTTCATGATCAACATCGTCTTTGGTTATGGTCTGGTTGGCGGACTTGGTTTATTCGATCACGGGGGATTATGGGTTCGATCATTCATGCTGATTGATGATCTGAAAAAGCCAGAAACATGGAATCTCCTGTACTTGCTCAGATCGCCAAACTTCACCTGTTATTTACTTCAGATCGCAATCATCGCCTTCTCGACCTGTAATCTGTGGGGACAGTTCAAATATATGCGCCTTGAAAACACCTATAAAGGCCGTTTTCTGGCTACTTATATTATCAAGAGCGTGCTTGTTTCACTGGTTCTTTTAGGATTCGGTCTATATGGACTTCCATTTATGGAAGGAATCTACAGAGTAGAAGAAACTGAACGTTTAACTCAAAAGGGAGTGGCTTCACCTGTTGATTTTGATGCGGTGAATCGATCGGTAGATCAGTTAACCAATCAACTTTCAGAAAATACCCATGAAGAAAATTCTGATGAATCTAATAAGGAAGAAACAGAGCCTGTAGAATCTGCTGAAAATACCGAAGAGTCCACTGAAACAGAAAATTCTGGAATTCAGAAATAATTTCTGTATTACCGTTGAATCAGTTGGTGTTTTTTTAACAGACTGACTGATACCATAACTAATGTTTCTCTTAGAGAGTCCTTTTTTGGGCTCTTTTTTTACTTTGATCAAAATAAACCTGATTAGCTTTTCTTTTGCATTTTAGCCATTTCATTGATGTTTCTTCAGATAGCTCTTAAACTGAAACGAGAAAAGAGGCGATTTAGATGAACGTTACTTCTGAATTAACAAAACTAAGAAAGGTTATGGCTGATCATCAGATTCAGGCTGTAATTATTCCAACATCTGATTATCACGATACTGAATATGTCTGTGATTATTTCAGTTGTCGTAAACACTATTCAGGGTTCACAGGCAGCGCAGGAACTTTGGTTGTTCTGGAAGACGGAGGCGCTTTGTGGACAGATGGACGCTACTATATTCAGGCAGAAAATGAACTGTCAGGTTCAGGCTTACAACTCATGAAGCAGGGTATGCCTGGTGTTCCATCGATTCCTGAATATATCTGTGAACATTTAAAGCCTGGAATGCGAGTTGCTGCTGATGGTCGCTGCATTAATCAAGCAGAATATGAAGAAGATAAAGAAATTTTTGACGCACATGGACTTGAGTTTGTAACTGACCTGGATATTCCAGGAATAGCCTGGGAAAACCGACCAGAAATGCCAAAAGCCCCGATCTGGATTTATGACGAAAAATTTACAGGAAGATCAGTGCAGGAGAAGCTAAAGGAACTTAGAGAACATGTGGCTGATGCCAAAGCATATGGACATGCAACCAATAAGATTGACGAAATTGCCTGGCTGTTCAATATCCGGGCAAATGATATTCCAAATTTTCCAGCTCCGCTTTCTTATGCTTTAATCAATCCTGATACGGCCATCCTTTATACAAACACCGATCGTGTAAGTAAAGAAGTAAGAGATGTTTTTGAAAATGAAGGGGTGACACTTCGAGAATACAAACAGATTTATGATGATTTGAAATCGATCAATCAACCCATACTGGTACAAAAAAATCTGGTGAATTCACTGATTGCTTCTAGCCTGGCTAATCCGGTTTACGGTGAAGATCCAATCGTAATGATGAAAGCAGTAAAAAATGAAACTGAGCAGGAAGGGTTTCGCATTGCTCATCATAAAGATGCAGCAGCAGTTATCCGCTTCTGGAAATGGCTTGAAGAGACTTTGCCTGAAACACAAGTTACAGAAGTTTCTGCTGCAGACAAGCTGCATGACTTCAGAGCAGAACAGCCTGGCTTTTTGGATGAATCATTTACAACGATTTCTGCTTATGGAAAGAATGCAGCCATGCCGCATTATCATCCAGATTCTGAACATCCAGCTGTTCTTGAATCTAAAGGACTGTATCTGGTGGATTCGGGAGGACATTATCAGGAAGGAACAACCGACATTACCAGGACATTTGTCTTAGGGGACCTGACTGATGAAGAAAAGCATTTCTTTACACGGGTGCTGCAGGGCAATATTAATCTGGCTCAGGCCGTGTTCCCAAAAGGAGTTCGTGGACTGAATCTTGATGTCCTGGCTCGAGGTCCGCTGTGGAAAGAAATGACTGATTATAATCATGGAACCGGACACGGCGTAGGGGCTTTATCGAATGTTCATGAAGCACCTAATGGCTTTCGCTGGAAAATTGTTCCCGAAAGAAATGATTCAGCAGTCATGCTGCCAGGAATGATTACTTCAAATGAACCGGGTTTTTATGCGGAAGGTAAGTTTGGTATTCGCCATGAAAATCTGATGCTGACCAGAGATTTTGGAAACAGCGATTTTGGAGATTTCCTGTGTCACGAAATCCTGACCCTTGTGCCATTTGATGTAAGAGGTCTGGATGTATCCATCATGAGCTCAGATCAGATCGATTGGCTTAATAACTATCATCAGCGCGTATATGAAGAAATTGCTCCTTTGTTAAATGAAGATGAAGCAATCTGGCTCAAGGAAAAGACAAAAGCACTTTAGAAACTCAATATAGGTTGAAATGGGCAAGAAATTAGTGAATGCAGGAAAAGAAAGAAGATATAAGTTCTTCTTTCTTTTTTAGATAAGATGAGGATTACTGCCATGAAAGAAGAACAAATTTCAGGGGATATACATGAAGAAAAGAATGATTGAAATGATCTGTCCGAACTGTCGCCATTCTTTTTACATTCTTAAGGACACCATGCTTCTTTATGAAGGAAAAGGAACTGACCATGAGCGTCTGATGAATTCTGAATATTTTTTTCATCAATGTCAGAAATGCCTGAACCTCTTTGAGATGAACTATCCTCTTCTGATCCGGTTTACCAGGAAAAATCTTTGCTTGATTCTATCTGATTCAAGTCAGCTTCCAGATTTGGATAATCAAACTGTTATCCGCACTCGGAAACCAGCAGACTTTGAGTTAATCTACCAGGCGCTTGATTTGGGTATTACAATCAAGGAACTTGTTGAGATCAGGGAAGAGTGCAGCAGACAGGATATAGGACTTAAACAACTGATTGATGTTGATGGATCGAAGATATTAGCTATGAGTACAAATGGATTGATAAGAATCAATAGAGTTAGTTCCGACTTAGGAAGGGTAGATGAAAGCAATCGGTAAGAATAAAAATAGTACATTGTTTTTAGGACAAATGTAAGCACTCAAAAGCAGGATGTCAGGCATTGGAATGGAAAAAAATTGTTTGAGTGTTGTGACCGACTAAAAAATAACTGCCATGTAAAATAAGTTCATTGAAAGGAATGTGACTAAGATGAAGAAATTCTTTGATGAGTTTAAGGAGTTTATTTCCCGTGGGAATGTTATGGATATGGCTGTCGGTGTCATCATGGGTACTGCTTTCACCGCTATTGTCAACGCACTGGTTAAAAATATCCTGACCCCATTACTTGGAATTGTACTGAATGGAGTAGATTTTTCAGATCTTATCATTAAAGTAGGAAATGCTAAGGTAGAATATGGACTATTTATTCAGGCGATCATTAATTTCCTGCTTATTTCTCTTGTAATCTTCTGTATGGTAAAAGCTCTCAATGGAGCCAGAAACAAGGTGATTAAGAAGAAAGAAGAGGAAGGAGCTCAGGAAGAAGAGGAACTTGAAGCAAGCGTTGTTCTTCTTCAGGAAATCAGAGATCTTCTTGCAAAGCAGAATGCAGAAACTGCCGCTGCCTCTGAACAGGATTTACTCAAAAAATAAACAATTCAACAAAAACCTAGACTCAAGACAGACTTATAATAATCAATAAGTAATTTAAAAAATTCTATTCATCTCATGCCAAGGTGAGTTAAGAAGCAAATTAAAAGAAAACACCTCCTGTTCTGGGGGTGTTTTTCATAATCTTTGTTCAGATTACAAAGAAGAAATAAAACTGGAATTAATCAGTTGATGAATGGAGGATATATGGGAATTCTGAAAATCAAACGTATATATGAACCTGAAAGTCCAGATGATGGATATCGAATTTTAGTCGATCGTTTATGGCCGCGAGGTGAAAGTAAACTCAAGGCTGATCTTGATGAATGGGCAAAACAGGCTGCTCCTTCAAGTGAAGAACGGAAACAATTCCATCAAGGCAATGAAAGTTTTGAACAATTTAAAGAGGCCTATCTAAGTGAGCTTAACCAATCTGAAGATGCCAGAGAACTTAAAAAAGAGATTATGGAAAAGTTAAATCAGGAAAATGTAACCTTGCTTTACGGATCAAAAAATAAAGACGAAAACAATGCGATAGTTTTAATGGAATGGCTGAAAGCTGCAAGCTGACCAAATCAACAAAGGGGCTGTTAAATTTCGACTGATTTTTCATCAGCGAGATTTACAGCCCCTTTTTCTATGCTTTTTATCTGATTCAATCCTGTTTTATGATGTGTTTTTCCGCTCAAGTCAATTTTTGAACGCACTGAAAAGAGCCAAAACTCAAAAAGACTGTTTATAATCTTTTTCAGATTTCGCTTTTCTGCTCCTTTAATTTTCTATAACGTTCGAGTTCTGGGCAACTCATCCGATTTCTGTTGTTTAATTTTCTGATATTGTGTCCCATGGCCACAATAAGCACCTCAAATTTTACGTTTTCCAGTCCCCGGCGTCTCAATCGGCTGTATCTGTAGTTTTCTTTAAGATCTCCGAAGGTTCCTTCCGCCTGAATGCTCCGGCTGACCATAATCTCATGTCCTGCATCTGAAGACATGTTCTCCCG
>NZ_MPJW01000054.1 GCF_001945525.1 Ileibacterium valens | reverse complement strand
TCTTTAAAACTGTGTGGTCGAACTTGCTTCGAGCCTGACATATGGCAGAGTCAGTGACCTGGATTTTATGCGTCTTGAAGTAAGTCAGATTCTGCTGGCGAATAGAGCCGCTTGTCAGAGAAGCGATAAAACGAGCAATACGGGAAAGGCCAATTTTTCTGTTTCGCGTGAAGGCTTCGCCTTCAATCAGGGAACGATCCGGGCAGTCTGCCAGACCGTCCAGGTAAGAATAGAAGATTTGGCGATACTGTTTAGGGGATTTCGAATGGGTCAAAATAACCACCTCCGAAATCCTTCGGATTATGGATTAGTTCCGAGTTTCGGTCTGTCAAGTGCCATATTCGGATAATTTATAAACTTTTGGAGCAACTCCACTGCTTGTGTTAAAAATCAAAAAAACGAGGAGCGAATTCCGCATGGAAGACACTCCTTAACTTAATGACATTGAGAAGAAAATATGAAGAAATTTGATGTTGTTATCGGAAAAAAGCTATATCAACATGGTATCGCTAAACAGATTAGGACAACATTTATATCAACGAGACGAATAAACCAATCTTTATATTGTTGTTGACAGGGGCCTTTTCATCGTCATTGGCCCCTTTTTGTATTGGCAGACCTTATTATCAGGAAATTCTAACGCATCGAACTTATGTTCCTTTATTCCTTTATAATGGATACGGATATACAAACAGATGACGAGACTGGAGGTGAAGCGATGAAAAAAATCATAGAATTCCGAAAATACCCTCTGGACCTGGTCCTGGATAAGCTTCTGATGGATAAAACCACGGGCAAGCCAATCATATGGGCGACGAACAGCTACAGCGAATTTGGAGAGACGTATTGTGATCGGTTCACCATCACATTGGGGGCTCTTCAAGGAATCAATCCAGTCCTCATTCAGCCTCGTGCCTTTAAAGCCATCGAAACCCAGCAGCAAAGAACAAAATCCAAAGCGGAGGTCTTCACCCCTTCCTGGATCGTGAATAAGATGGTCAACCAACTGGATGCAGAGTGGCTTGGGAGATCAGAAGTTTTCAATATTGAGGATGAGCAGTCTTGGAAGACGAATACTCAGAAGATCGATTTCAAAGACAAAAAATGGAAAGACTACATCGACCAGTCTGTTCTTGAAATTACTTGCGGTGAGGCCCCCTTCATCGTTTCCAGATACAACGCATCAACCGGAGAGATCATTCCTATTGAGGATCGTATCGGAGTACTCGATAGAAAATTGAGAGTGGTCACAGAGAATACAGACAACGAAGAAGACTGGCTGAAATGGACAAAGCGCGCATTTGAAAGCGTGTATGGATATGAATACCAGGGCGATAATCTGTTGATTGGGCGAATCAATCTGTTGATGACCTTTCTGGATTATTACCAGAGTGTATGGAAGAAAGAAGCAGATAAGAGTCTTTTGACATCCATCACAAATATCATTACTTGGAATTTCTGGCAGATGGATGGCCTGAATGGGACGGTTCCGCTTGGTGTTCCGCAGCCACTCATTGAACAGATGACATTGTTTGACTTTGAAGAAGAACAAGAAGAAAAAGCTCCACTTTGCAAAATAAGAAAGTGGAGAGCAAAAAAGGCCATTTTATATAAAGAGATAGAGACGAAAGAAGGAAACGATATGGGTAAGAAAAAGTGGGACATCGTGATCGGGAAAAAGATGATTTCGGATGGTATCACTAAACATAACGGACCATTTCCAATATTGATGGGACAGGAAAACCAATCGTTATATTGTTGCGGTTAAGGCCGATTCTCCAGAAATATTCTGCGTGATCGGCCGTTTTCTGTTGATTAAAACTCGCGCGGCAGACAGTATAATACAGACGAGCTCATTCGGGACCGTATACCAAAAACAAATTATTGTTAAAGATTGACATTTAAATATGCTTTTCATAGATGACGATAGAACTTCGATCAAGAGAATAAACAATGAGAAGAAGTTCATCGGATTTCAGAGCAAGGAGGAAAAATAATGGCAGACAACAAATTGCAGGAACGCGACGAACTGCACCGCTCTATCTGGGCAATTGCAGATGATCTAAGAGGAGCTGTAGATGGTTGGGATTTCAAGAACTATGTACTGGGGACCATGTTCTATCGTTATATTTCAGAAAATCTTGCAAATTATGTAAATAAGGGTGAAGAAGAAGCGAATGGTGAACCGTTTGATTACGCCTCTATGTCCGATGAAGATGCTGAAGAGGCAAGAGAAGGACTGATTGAGGAAAAAGGATTCTTTATTCTTCCCTCTGAACTTTTTTGTAATGTTGTAAAAAGAGCTCCCACAGATGAAAATCTGAATGAAACTTTGGAAAAAGTTCTACATCATATCGAAGATTCGGCAAGAGGAACCGAATCTGAAGGCAATTTTGCAGGTCTGTTCGATGACTTTGATGTCAATTCCAACAAGCTGGGCAGTACTGTGGCAAAGAGAAACGAGAGGCTGGTGCAGCTGTTAAATGGCGTGGCCAATATGAAACTCGGTGATGTTCAGGATCACCAAATCGATGCTTTCGGGGACGCCTATGAATACCTGATGTCTATGTACGCTTCGAATGCTGGAAAAAGCGGAGGTGAATACTTCACTCCACAATATGTTTCCACTCTCCTTGCACAGCTTGCAACGATTGGAAAAGACAAGATCAATGCTGTTTATGATCCAGCATGTGGATCCGGGTCTCTGCTTTTATCCGCAGAAAAAGTACTAGGCAAAGACAATATCCGTGATGGCTTCTTTGGTCAGGAGATCAATATCACGACCTACAACCTTGCCCGAATCAATATGTTCCTTCACGATGTGGAGTTTGATAAATTTCACCTTGCCTGTGATGATACGTTAATTAACCCTGTCGACTGGGACACGGAACCGGTAAATGGATTTGAAATGATTGTGAGCAACTATCCTTACAGTAAGAAATGGAAAGGAGATTCTGATCCGCTGCTGATCAATGATGAACGTTTTTCACCAGCAGGAGTTCTCGCCCCTAAAGCCAAGGCAGACATGGCATTTCTGATGCACATTGTTTCCAGACTGGCCCCAAACGGAACAGCAGCCGTAGTCTGCTTTCCTGGAATTATGTACAGAGGTGGCGCAGAACAGAAAATCCGCAAATATTTGGTCGAACAGAATTATGTTGACGGAATCATTCAGCTCCCGGCCAATCTGTTCTTCGGCACATCAATTGCTACCTGCATCATGGTGCTGAAGAAAGGCCGTAGTACAAGCGATATTCTCTTCATGGACGCTTCCAAAGAATTTGTCAAAGCCACCAATACTAATGTTCTGTCTGATGAAAACATCCAGCATATTGTGGATGCCTATAAAGAAAGAAAAGACATCGAGCACTTTACCCATGTTGCCCCAGAATCAGAAGTGGCCGAGAATAACTTTGATTTATCCGTTTCAAAATATCTAGAGCCGGAAGACACCAGAGAAAAGATAGATATAAGAGAGCTAAACAAACAAATCGAGTCTATCGTTACCAGAGAAAACGAACTAAGAGCAGCTATCGACAAGATCATTGCAGAAATCGAGGCAGACTAATGAGCAAGTTGAATGAATTGATGCAACAGAGTTGTCCGAACGGAGTGAAATATGCAACATTAGGGGAATTAGGAACATTTCTTGGAGGATTATCAGGAAAATCCAAAACCGACTTTAGTGATGGGAACGCAACGCTAATAACTTACAAAAACGTCTATATGAACCCATCACTTAATATGAATGTTGATGATAAAGTCAAAATCTCCGTTGGAGAGAAGCAGCGTAAGATCGAGTATGGTGATGTTTTGTTCACCGGTTCATCCGAGACACCTGATGAATGTGGTTTTTCTTCAGTGGTGACTCAAGTTCCAAAAGAAGATATGTATTTAAATAGCTTTTGTTTTATCTTTCGATTGCATGATCTGAGTATTTTCTTGCCTGACTTCTTGAAACACTTATTTAGATCAAGCGAACTAAGGAGACAAATCGGAAAAACCGCAAATGGAGTTACTCGATACAACGTTTCAAAAAAGCTAATGGGAAAGGTTAGAATCCCCATTCCTCCGCTTCCTGTTCAACAAGAGATTGTGCGAATCCTTGATACATTTACCGAGCTGACCGCTAGAAAGAAACAATATGAGTACTATCGGTCAGAACTCCTGAAAGGGTATCAAACTGTAGAGCTTAGAGAAGTAGTTAAAAGCCATAAAACAGGTGCTACACCCAAAAAAGGAAAGTCTGTTTATTATGAGAATGCAACCATCCCTTGGATCAGAACCCAAGATGTACGTTTTAACGAGATTGAATCAGTAGATTCTTATATAACTGAACAAGCCGTTAAAGAAACCGGGGCCAAATGGATACCAGAAAACTGCGTGATTGTTGCTATTTCAGGAGCTACAGCTGGCCGCTGTGCCATTAACAAACTAGTTGCAACGACAAATCAGCATTGCCTAAATCTGGAAATCAATCCATCAAAAGCTATGTATAAGTATATCTTTTATGCAGTGGCTAATGCCTATGATGATCTTATCGCCATGAAGCAGGGTGCCCGAGGCGATTTAAACTCTTCATTGATTATGTCTTTAAGGATCCCGTTACCATCCTTGCAACAACAAGAGCATATTTTAAGAATCTTAGGCAATTTAGATTCTATTAGTTCAAGTTTAGAATCAGGTCTTCCTGCCGAAATTGCAGCTCGCCAGAAACAATATGAATACTATCGGGATAAGCTGCTTACTTTCAAAGAATTCAAACCAGAAGGAGCTGATTCCAATTGACCGGTATTGATCTGATTGCTGCTACCTCTGATAATACGGTCGTTTCAGAATACACGCCTTTAAAGCGCCGTTCTGATGCGTATCAGAGTGAGGCGGATCTTGAGAAAGAATTTATACAGATGCTCTGCGAACAGGGCTATGAATATCTTCCAGTTCATAAGGAAACAGAGCTGGAATCCAACCTTCGTTTTCAGCTGGAAAAGCTGAATGACATCACTTTTTCCGATAACGAATGGAAGCGGTTCTTTAACGAGAATCTGGCCAATCCCAATGAACATATTGTTGAAAAGACCAGAAAGATCCAGGAAGACTATGTACAAGTACTCAAACGAGATGATGGAAGCTCCAAAAACATCAAATTGATCGACAAAGACTATATTCATCACAATATCCTGCAGGTCATCAACCAATATGAAGTATCCAAGGCGGAAGGAGTAAGACATAACAACCGCTATGATGTGACTGTCCTCGTCAACGGCCTTCCAATGGTTCATATCGAGCTAAAGCGGCGAGGAGTTGCTATTCGGGAAGCGTTCAATCAGATCGACCGATATCAGAGAGATTCCTTTTGGGCAGGCAACGGTCTGTTTGAATACATCCAGATCTTCGTAATCTCCAATGGGACAGAAACAAAATATTACTCGAACACGACGCGGTTCAATGCTGAAAGAGAGCACGAAAGAGCGGGTGGAAGCAGAAAAAAGACAAGCAACAGCTTTGAATTTACTTCCTATTGGTCAGACGCCAACAATCGGATCATACCTGATCTGGTCGACTTTACCAGAACGTTTTTTGCGCGCCACACTTTGCTTAATATATTGACAAAATACTGCATCTTTACGGCAGAAGACATGCTGATGGTTATGAGACCGTATCAGATTACAGCAACCGAACGGATTCTCAATCGCATCGCTATCGTGGAAAACTATAAATACTACGGTTCTGTGAAAGGCGGAGGCTACATCTGGCATACAACTGGCTCTGGCAAAACGCTGACCAGCTTCAAAACAGCCCGACTAGCTTCCAGCCTGCCATACATTGACAAGGTACTGTTTGTGGTGGATCGGAAAGATCTGGACTATCAGACAATGAAGGAATATGACCGCTTCGAAAAAGGAGCAGCCAACTCCAATACGTCCACGAAAGTGCTGACAAAACAGCTTTCAGATCCAAATGCGAAGATCATAATCACAACGATCCAGAAGCTGTCTACTTTTATCAAGAAAAACCCAAAACACCCAGTATTCGACCAAAAGGTCGTCATGATCTTTGATGAATGTCACAGAAGCCAGTTTGGGGACATGCATCGAGCTGTGATCAAGAATTTCAAGAAATATGAGATGTTTGGTTTTACCGGAACGCCGATTTTTGCAGACAACGCCACCAAGGCTGGAAAAAATGGATTCTTCACAACAGCTCAGACATTTGGAGATCAACTGCATACTTATACCATCGTGGATGCGATTCGAGACAAAAACGTTCTCCCTTTCCGGGTCGACTACATTAAGACCATCGATTCCGAGAAGCAGGAGGAGGATGATGAACTGATCTACAGCATCGATCGTGAGAAAATCATGATGGCTCCAGAGCGAATCTCGATGGTTACAAAATACATTCTTGAACACTTCGATCAAAAAACCTACAGGAATAGCAGAGTGTACTCCTTTAATAAGCTCTCCAATGTCGCTGAAGTTGCTTCAGGCAAGCAGGGTGCTGTAGAGGAGATCAAAAGTAAGCAAAGACTATCCGGTTTCAATTCTATTCTTGCAGTATCCAGCGTTGAAGCAGCGAAAGCTTACTATCAGGAGTTCAAGAAGCAGATGAAAGCTGATCCTTCTAAGAAACTGAGAATCGCCACGATCTACAGCTATGGTGCCAATGAAGCGGAACCTGATGGAATTCTCGAGGATGAAAATTCAGAGGATACGACCAGGCTGGATCAGACATCCAGAGATTTTCTGGAGTCTGCGATCGAAGACTATAACAAGGTATTCGGCACAAATTACAGCACCGGCAGCGATAAGTTCCAGAACTACTACAAAGATGTGTCATTACGGATGAAGAACAAGGAAATCGATCTGCTGATCGTAGTCGGTATGTTCCTTACAGGATTTGATGCAACAACCCTGAATACACTCTGGGTCGACAAGAATCTGAAGATGCACGGATTAATTCAGGCATTTTCCAGAACAAATAGAATCCTGAACTCTGTTAAAACGTTTGGTAACGTTGTCTGTTTCCGCCCGCTAAAGAAACAGGTAGACCAGGCAATTTCTCTGTTTGGAGATAAAGACGCAGGTGGAATCGTGCTGCTCCACAAATTCAGTGATTATTACAATGGTTTTGAAGCAAGGGTAAACATCAGCCAGGTTATGTAGAAATGATTCATGACCTTCTTGAAAAGTTCCCGCTTGATGAAGAACATATTGACAGTGAACAAAGCCAGAGAGAATTTATCAAACTGTTTGGGGCAATCCTGAGAATGCAGAACCTCCTGAAGTCGTTTGATGACTTTAAGGGAAAAGAGATTATATCGGAGCTCGATTTACAGGACTACCAAAGCCGATATCTGGACCTGAAAAACGAATGGAAAGATAGACAGATTGAGAAGACAGACGTATCCAACGATGTTGTTTTCGAAATCGAACTGATCAAACAGGTTGAGATCAATATTGATTACATCCTGATGCTTGTGGAAAAGTATCGGAAGAGCCATAAAAAAGACAAGGAAGTGCTTGTACAAATTGAAAAGGCTGTCGGAGCAAGTCCTGAGCTGAGAAGTAAAAAAGAGCTGATTAAAGATTTTATCGACCAGCTTAATGGCAAAGAGGATGACAGTGAAGACATCGCAAGTGAATGGAATGAATTTGTCGATGAGAGACGTACAACCGAACTGACGCAGATTATTGCAGAAGAAAAGTTGAGACCAGAACCAACATGGCAGTTCATGGAGGAGGCTTTTCAGGCGGGTGAATTGCGAACTACCGGTACGGGGGTAAATGAAATATTACCGCCTTCATCCAGGTTCAACAAATCCGGTAGAGAAGAGAAAAAGCGAAAAACTATCCTTCGTCTTGGTCAGTTTTTCGACAGATTCTTTGACATCAGTTCAAACGGAAGCTTACGTATAGGAGGTTAAATGCTAGCCGAATCTTTACGTGACAATAATTTCTGTTTTTGGTGCCCTTAGTTTTGCCGAATGAAAACTAGAAAGGACTGACTCCACCCTCATGGAGCCAGCCCTTTTCTGCGTTCATCACTATTTCATCGGTTCTCGCTTGACCTTCGTAACCTTTTGAAATTTGCACGGGCTTAGATCCTCCGGTTCCAGTCGATATTCTGTATTCGACTAGAACTGGAGGATTTTATGCATAATTATCTGTTTTCCAAATCCCGTGAACTGAATCAGGAACAGTGGATGAACCTGGTTGATCAATATCAGGTGTCAGGTCTGACTCAGGCTGGCTTCTGCGTCCAAAACGGCCTGGCTTTATCCACCTTCCAGTACTGGCGCAGAAAAGCTGCCGCCGTATCGCCTGCTTCAGCGGCTCTTGAATTCGTAGAAATTGACAGGACGGTCTTCCTGGATTTGGAAGGATCAGACGAGAGTCCAAAGCCGGTGATTGAAATCACTGACAGCGACCGAACGATCCGT
>NZ_MPJW01000195.1 GCF_001945525.1 Ileibacterium valens | reverse complement strand
CAGAAAAGAGAAGAAACAGGAATCTGTCTGGAGCAGACCCGTGATAACAGGTTCAAGCCGGACAGGAAAGATATCTGTAACTATTGAGAGGAATATTAGATAGTTGTAGATATTTAGTAGCGGAAGCCTATCAGGGGCTGTTCATCGATTTTGAATCTGCATCAATGACCAAAAATTTGAAGACTGTAAATCAGGATCAACTTAAAACAATTAATCCTGTCAGTTGTGATCTAGACTCAACTAAGGCTCAATTCCAATCTGTTCCAGAAAGATTAATTGCAAGAACGTATGTGAAAGCAAATCAAACCTTTGAAGATTCAATTGCATCAACTCTTCAATACATTAACGATCAGGGATATCATTTGAACGGATTCATCGAAGCCAGACCAATCAACGATTTCTGCGTTCAATCTGTAAACGAATTGATCCTCGAACTGATCCTTCCGATCAAAATCGAGAAAAGATAATAAGAATACTAGATCAGTCTTAAATCAAAAATCGAGCAGAGCGAGCCAGGTTAATGTCTGCGCGCTCTGCTCGATTTTTTAATCAAGGAAGTCCTGATTATCGAAAATCGGAATTATGATAGTTCATTTAGGATTGTTATAGTCAGCATCAATCAGAGGCCTGATTCTTAAGAGAACCTGAAGTCTGATTATCGTCTTCGTCGACAATTTCGATTTTCGAAGGGGAAGTTGATGGATTAAAAGCGTTGAGTTTTGAAGCGATCAGTGTAGCGATCTGATGTTTTGTTTCTTCATAATCCTCAGGACGAACAGTACCTTCAACCATTAATACCGCATACCCCTGGACAAACTCTTCATAACAAACTGTAGGGTCATCGATCAATCGCAGATCAGCTTCATGGATGATTTTCTTGGAGCTCTCTAAAATCAGTGAGAGATCGTTTGGAATGGCTATCGGAACCTGCACAGTGACTTTTCTGTCTAGCATTCGGGAATAGTTAATCAGGATATCTGTTACCAGCAGCGAATTTGGGACGATAACTACTTTATTGTGACGCGTAGTCAATGTGGTAAACATCAGTTCGATGGCACTGACAGTCCCTTTATGCTCCGATATACTGATAAAATCACCGATAGAAAATGGCTTAGTGATTAAAATCTGCATTCCTCCTGCAACATTGGACATATTTTCCTTTAATGCCAGAGAAATACCTAATCCCAGAGCGGAAACCAAAGTGACAATACTGGTTAATTTAACACCCAGACTCTCAACGGCAATGATCGAAAAGAAAGCCAGCACTATGATATCGGAAGCTGATGCCATAAAGGTTAGAAGACCAGGATCAGGAGCTTTACTGACCCCTTTTAAGATAATTTTTTTTAACATTTTTCCGATGATAACTCCGGCAAGAATTTCCAGGATTGGGATCCACAATTTCTCAGCCCAGGTAATGATGAAATCAATTGTAGTTTCCGGGGAATTCAGTTTAAATAATTCAGACAATTTATCCTCTCCTAACTGTATTTGAATCGAAACTCATCCTTTAAGTGATGAATTTAATCTTTCCTTTCTTCCTTAAAATGATTCTGAAGAAAGCTTCAAAACAACGATCTGTTTTCTTTATTTTATCAATATGTTCGGATTCAACATGTCAAGAGACTTTGTAAATCATAAAACAATAGATCTATGAAAAGCCGATCCTCTCAAGGTGAACAGACGCAGGCTGATATTGGACATATCTGTTATCGAGTCAGGAGATACTGTGTATATAATCCAGCTTTCAATAATCAACCATTTTTTCAAATTTTCAAAATAATGTGAAAGCGTTTTCAGAATGATTTCCTATAGATTAAACGAATTATGACCACAGCTGGCATTCTTAGTATTTTGCAGTGCAGGAATAGAAAACTTGTATCTTCCATTATTCTGTTAAAAGGGCATAAAAATAATTCATAAATATAATTTGCGGTCAATTGATATACACTTATATTTGTTGTACATAATCTCTGTTTTGTTCAATTGAAAATAATTGACAACTTCATAAACTTCTAAATATAGATATTACTCATCTGAATAAATCTCTATCGGATTAGTTTGATCAAATGAACACCACCCAAAAAGATTGAAGAAGTCGATCAATCGTTACCTCGTTAAAATCACTAAAGATGTTAATAAAAATAAAAGAGAAAGATATTACGTATTTCAAATTTAAAATATAATTTGATAAATGTCGAAAAACGATATACGCTTATGTAAACGCTTTTATCAACTGAAACGATTTATGCAAACGCTTGCAAATGTCTAATAAATTTCAGAATTCTGAAGACTTTATTTATGAATTCAGACATTTCGTTTGGTAATCTGTGCTCAGAGCTGAACAGCAATGAAAGGACAGATGAGAATTTCTGGACGCAGAAATTCAGTTCAGCATACGATGCATCGTTTATCATCACAATTAAAAAATAATTATGTTGCCGTACATTTCCGAATTTATTGGAACCGCTCTGCTGATCATCTTGGGCTGCGGAGTAGTTGCAAATGTATCTCTTGAAAAATCCGGAATGAAGGGAGCCGGATCGATTCAAATTACCATCGCCTGGGGGCTTGCAGTCATGGTTCCTGCATTTGTTTTTGGTGAAGCCTCCGGAGCCTCGTTTAATCCAGCACTGACTTTAGCACTGGCTATTGATGGTTCGTTTCCATGGGAGCAGGTAGGTGGTTATATTGCCGCCCAGCTTGCTGGAGCTTTTGTAGGAGCCTGCATAGTATATCTTCTGTTTAAAGGACAGTTTGATTCGACAAGTGATCCGGATGCCAAATTGGGAGTCTTTGCCACCAGCCCTTCTGTCAAAAATATGTGGCTGAATTTCTTTTCTGAATTCGTGGGAACATTCATCCTGGTTTTTGCGATAAAGGGAATCTCAAATGTCAGCGGAATTGCGATGGGAGTCGATAAGTTATTTGTCTTTGGAATTATCGTAGCAATCGGTATGTCGCTTGGTGGTTTAACAGGATATGCCATCAATCCAGCAAGAGATTTGGGACCCAGATTAGCTCACGCCGTTTTGCCAATCAAGGACAAGGGAAGTTCCCATTTTGACTATGGCCTGATCGTTCCAATCTTTGGTCCATTCTTAGGAGCGATCGCTGCCGTACTAGTTTATGGGTTGATCCCCTGGTAATAGCCCAGACAAACGTATTCATTTAAAAATTTGCTTTTCCTGATCAAGCAAAAAAAGATCAGCTGATTTTGTAAAAATCTTATGGATTCACAAATCATTTCTAAATGAAATCAATCAGTTGTTTGAAGTTTTGCATCACTGAGTGATGGATGGAAATCGCTTTACAGAAGGATTTGAGATCACGAAACCATGAAGTCTGATTATTTCCGAAACTGCCAGATGACAAGAATGACTGATGAAGAGAAGAATAAATAATAATTATTAATTTGAGAAATCAACATAATACGAGGAGATAAACGATGAGTAAAAAGGAATACATTCTCGCAATTGATCATGGCACCACATCAACACGCGCAATTTTATTTGATCATGACTGCAGAATCTGCGGTATTTCCCAGAAGGAAGGATCTGTTGATTATCCTTCCCCAGGATGGGTTGAACAGGATGCTGTTCAGATCTGGCTGGATACAATGGCTGTTATGGCTGATGTATTAAACCAGAGTGGTATTGATCCAGACCAGGTTAAGGGAATTGGAATTTCCAATCAGCGAGAGACAACTGTTCTCTGGGATAAGAAAACAGGCCTTCCAATTTATAAAGCGATTGTTTGGCAGTCCAGGCAGACATCGGATATCTGTGATGAATGGAAATCTGCAGGATACGAGCAGACCATTCGAGAAAAAACAGGTTTAAGAATTGATCCATATTTCTCAGCTTCAAAAATTGCATGGATTCTGGAAAATATCCCAGATGCACGAAAAAAGGCAGAAAATGGAGACCTTCTTTTTGGAACTATGGATTCCTGGATTGTCTGGAAGCTGACAGGCGGTGAGCAGCATATCACCGATGCGACCAATGCCAGCCGAACCCTCTTATGCAACATTGAAAATGTAGAGTGGGATCAGGACCTGTTAGAAATGTTCAATATTCCCGAATCGATTCTTCCACGAATCGTACCGACTTCCGAGAATTATGGTTCAACTGCTCCATATGCATTCTTTGGTGCACAGGTACCGATTTGCTCCATGGTCGGAGACCAGCAGGCTGCATTATTTGGCCAGCTCTGTCTTGAAAAGGGAATGGCAAAGAATACCTATGGAACCGGTGGATTTTTGTTGATGAATACTGGAGACGAAATCGTTCGTTCAAAAAATGGACTTCTGTCAACGATTGCCTGGCAGATTGGAGATGAGGTTACATACGCTCTTGAAGGATCAATTTTTGTATCCGGATCGATTATGAAATGGATGCGGGATAAACTGCAGCTTTTTGATAAGGTTTCTCAGACTGAAAAAATGGCTAAGCAGGCTGGAACAACAGCTGGAGTCTATATTATTCCCGCTTTCGTCGGACTCGGAGCACCATACTGGGATGATAAAGCGAAAGCTTCGATTGTAGGACTCTCTTTGGGAACCAACCGAAATCAGTTAATTCGAGCCGCTCTTGAATCAATGGCTTATCAATCCAGGGATGTTCTGAATGCGATGGAACGAGATTCGGGATTGAGTATTCCAATGCTGAAAGTCGATGGCGGAGGAGCAATGAATAACTTCCTGCTTCAATTTCAGTCTGATCTGATACAGGTTCCTGTAGAGAGATATAAAGTCAACGAACTGACCGCTTTAGGAGCAGCTTTTCTGGCAGGACTGGCCATCGATTTCTGGAAAAAGGAAGATCTCAGCATCGAAATGGATAAACGCTTTGATCCCCAGCGCTCTGCACAGGAAATGGATCAACGTTATCAGAACTGGCAGAATGCAGTCAAAGCCTGTCAGGCGTTTAAATCAGATACTCTTTAACCATTTGGGTTCAATTGGACTAAGTACATGTTAAGGAAATGATAAATAAGTGATCATTTCCTTAACATTTTGGAATAATAATGGGTATTCCAAAAGAAGCACTGGATTATATATTAAACGAAGAAGATAATTAATAAATCGTTTTGCAAGGATTTTACAATATAAATACAGCGATGGAATTCAAGCGATAACAAAGATATGCATTAACAGTCGATGAATAGTATCAGAAATATTCGAAAGATGAGGATGGAAAGGATCCGAGTGATATGGATTTTGATGTTTTGATTATTGGAGCTGGTATTACAGGCAGTGCGATTGCCCGTGAACTGGCTAAAACCGATCTGGCCATTGGAGTGCTGGAAAAAGAATCAGATATATGCGAAGGAACGACCAAAGCCAATTCTGGAATTGCGCATGCTGGTTATGATGCGATTCCTGGTACGTTGAAGGCAAAGCTGAATGTTCAGGGATCAAAGATGATGAAACAGCTCTCTTTAGATCTAGGCTTTGACTACATAAATAATGGATCGCTCGTTTTGTGCTTTGATGAAAATGGAAGGGCGAAGATTCAGGAGATTTATGAACGGGGTTTAAAGAACGGGGTAGAGGATCTGCAGATTCTTGAAAAAGAAGAGATCCTTAAAAAAGAGCCTAATGTTTCTGAACAAGTCGTCTGTGCTTTATATGCGCCAACGGCTGGCATCGTTGATCCGTTTACGATGAATGCAGCATTTGCCGAAAATGCAGCAGACAACGGAGTGACTTTCATTTTTGATGAGCCAGCAACAGAGATTCAAAGAACATCCGATGGCTGGCTGGTTAATGGTAAATATTCTGCCAAAGCCATCATCAATGCAGCTGGAGTGTACGCAGATCAGATTCATAATCTGGTCAGTGATGAACAGATGACCATTCGCCCAAGACGAGGACAGTATTTCCTGTTAGATAAAGCAGCAGGAAACAAAACAAAAATGACTCTGTTTCAGCTCCCGACAATTGCCGGAAAAGGAGTGTTAGTGGCTCCAACCTGTCATGGAAATCTGATTGTAGGTCCAACAGCAGAGTTTGTAGAAGATAAAGAAGAATTGAATACGACTGCGCAGGGACTCAGTGAAGTTCGATCAAAAGCAGTTCTTACCATTCCAGATTTACCATTCAATCAGGTCATTACTTCTTTTTCTGGACTGCGTGCAGTTCCAGAACATGAAGATTTTGTCATTGAAGAAAGCGTACCTGGTTTTATTGACGTGGCTGGCGTTGAATCTCCGGGTCTTACAAGTGCTCCGGCCATTGGTGTTATGGTCGCTGATATGGTTCGCAATCTTCTCAACCCTGAAGACAGGCCAGACTTTAACCCCTATCGAAAAGGTTTTATTAATGTGAATGATCTTACAAAAGAGCAATGGAATCAGCTGATTAAGGAAGATCCTGAATACGGTAAAATCATCTGCCGCTGTGAAACTGTGACTGCAGGACAAATCCGTGACACTCTGCGCCGCTCTGTTCCGGCCCGAACCCTTGATGGTGTTAAAAGAAGAGTCAGAGCTGGAATGGGCCGTTGCCAATCCGGATTCTGTTCTCCCAAAACGATGGAAATTATAGCCGAGGAAACTGGAATCCCACTCGATCAGGTAAAAAAATCAGGACTCAACAGCACAATCATTACTGGTAATGATAAGGAGAAAGCCGAATATGACCGATAAGAAACAATTGTTAATTATTGGAGGGGGTCCAGCCGGACTTGCCGCAGCAATCGAAGCTAAAAAACATGGGCTTAACGATATTCTGATTATTGAACGCGATGATCGTCTAGGCGGGATTTTGAATCAATGCATTCATAATGGTTTTGGACTTCATACCTTTAAGGAAGAACTGACCGGACCTGAATACGCGCAGCGATTCATTGATCAGGTTCAGGAAGCAAATATTCCATATGAGCTAGGCAGTATGGTTCTCGATATTGATCAGAATAAAAATGTCACTTATGTTAATCCTGAAAAAGGGCTGGTGACGGTTGCAGCAGACTCAATTATACTGGCTATGGGTTGCCGGGAAAGACCTCGTGGAGCTCTTTCCATTCCAGGCTATCGGCCAGCAGGAATTTATTCTGCGGGTACCGCTCAAAAACTGGTCAATATTGATGGCAAGATGCCTGGAAGGGATGTTGTCATTCTTGGAAGTGGTGACATCGGTCTGATCATGGCCAGACGAATGGTTCTTGAAGGAGCTAATGTCCATGTAGTAGCTGAGCTGATGCCTTATTCTGGCGGTTTAAAACGAAATATTGTCCAGTGTCTCGACGATTATGATATTCCGCTGAAACTTTCACATACCGTTACAGATATAAAAGGAAAAGAACGAGTTGAAGCAGTAACAATCAGTCAGGTCGATGAAAACCGCCGTCCAATTCCTGGAACGGAGATGACCTATCCCTGTGATACTCTGCTTTTATCCGTAGGACTGATTCCCGAAAATGAGCTTTCAGTGTTAGCAGGAGTTGAAATGAATCCTACAACAAACGGTCCAGTGGTCAATGAATCTCTCGAGACCAATGTTCCTGGAATATTTGCAGCGGGCAATGTTTTGCATGTCCACGATCTTGTCGATTTTGTTTCCCAGGAAGCTGGCAAGGCTGGAGAAATGGCTGCCCGATATGTTTTAGAGAATATCCCGGAAAGCCAAAATGAGATTCCGGTTCAGACTGGTGGCTTGGTTCGCTATACTGTACCAACGAAAATTGATCCTTCCCGTATGGAAGAAAATACAACCGTACGATTCCGCGTTGGGAATGTATTAAAAGGAGGCTATATCGATGTCATTATTGATGGTGAACGAAAAATCCATCGGAAAAAGATGATTATGGCTCCTGGAGAAATGGAGAGTATTATTCTGAAAAAAGAATGGCTGACTCCTGAAACAAAAGAAATTCGTATCGAGACAAGGGAGGGATAAAAAATGGAAACACGTGATTTAATTTGCATCAATTGTCCGATGGGATGTCAGCTTCATATCGAACTGGAGAATGGTCAGGTGATTTCTTTGAGTGGTAACACCTGCCCTAGAGGAGATGCATACGGACGCTCAGAAGTAGAAAAACCTGTTCGGATGATTACTTCAATTCTTCCGGTTGAGAATGGGGATCTGCCGATGGTATCCTGTAAGACATCAAAGCCCATCGATAAGAATAAGATTTTCGATATTATGAATGCACTGAAAGATGTCAGTGTTCAGGCACCCATAGAGATTGGTGATATCCTGGTTGCTCACCCTGCAGGGAGTGATGCAGATATTATCGCAACAAGAAAAATCCAGAAAATCTAAGAAAGTACATTTTAGGATCTAATAATAATAATGGTCTACAAAAAGAACTGAGTCGTGGTAGGACACCTCGAATTCAGTTCTTTTTATATTCGCTATATAACCAGTAAATCAACGATAAGTCATTTATTACAACTTTCCCAAATCGATAGACTATAGACGGGCAGACTTCTTCGGTCTGCCTCTTTTTCTTTTAGCTGATTTTTCCTCGGTTTCTGAAGCAGGAAGAATACCCAGTTTCTCCAGTATCTCGATTT
>NZ_MPJW01000056.1 GCF_001945525.1 Ileibacterium valens | reverse complement strand
CCAGATATTTCTGAGTGGCCTTTGTCCAGACGAATGTCATCTTGTTGGCGTTGGCTTCAATTTTTGTTCCATCCAGATAAAGGACAGAAGAGTCTATCTGAGGATCATTCTGTTCGGCATAGCGGTTGAATTCCGTAAAGAGATCCTCCATGCATGGAGTAAGGCATTCCTTCTGAAAGCGGGAAATTGTACCGTAAGAAGGAGTTTCGCCATTGAAAAGGCAGAGCAGACGGATGTCGTGAGAATAAAGTTCTTCCTGCTGCCGCAAAGAGCAGTAGCCATAAAGAGTAAAAGAAATCAGAGCGGCTTTGAGCATGGCGTCTGCTGGGAAATGGCAGGCTGGCCAGGAGGCAAAAGAAGGATAAAGGGCAAGGTCGAGATAATCATCGACAAAGGAACTGACAGTAGTGAAGACAGAATCCATCTCAATATGAGGGAAGAGAGAATGGAGCAGTGGCAAACGGCCCTGAATCGAGTTATAGTGTGTTTGGTAATTTTGTTTATTGATCATGAACATATTTTACCAAAAAAGGCACCTCATCCATTACGGATCAGGTGCCTCTTTTTATTTTTGGACTGTCAGAAATTTAACAGCCCCTTTTAGATTGAATCCAACGATTCACATTGATCAATTTTAATGGATCAAGTTAGATTTCAGATGGTTCGATGTTTACTTCCATGCATCATCCGGATAAACTTCAGTCGTCTTTACAGCAGCAGGATTGAATCTCCTGTGTACTGCTGACTTTACGGATCAGCTGATCATCCCCGATTACTTCAGCCTGAATATCAACCTGATAAGGAAGCTGAATCAGTTTTACCCCGGCGCTTTGAAACATGCGCTTGCTGGCAATATTATCTTCTGTTCCATCATATTTATCCGATTCATAAATCACGGTAGAAATTCCAGACTGAATGATTGCTTTTGCACATTCATGGCATGGAAAAAGAGAAACATAAATTGTGCAATCTGTGAGGTTTTGAATTGAATTTAAGATCGCATTGAGTTCGGCATGAACAACATATGGATATTTGGTATCCAGAAAATTTCCCTCGCGCCCCCAGGGGTAACTATGATCGGAACATCCACGAGGAAACCCATTGTAACCTAATCCAACCACTCGTTTTTGCGGATTAACAATACAGGCTCCAACCTTTGTATTGGGATCCTTACTGCGAAAAGCGGCTAAATGGGCCATTGCCATAAAATACTGATCCCAGTCAAGGACATGTCCGATTCGATCCATCTTACTGATTCTCCTTGAGTGCTCTTAATTCATTGAGGTACTGATTAAATTCAGCATCTGGTTCAGCATCAAAGGCCATCTTTTCACCAGTTCTAGGGTGGATTAATTCAAGATGGCAGGCATGCAGCAGCTGACCACTGGCGGGAAGTGTGTTTCTGCGTCCATATTTCGGATCGGCTGCCACCGGATGATGAATATAGGCCATATGAACGCGGATCTGATGAGTTCTTCCTGTATCCAGAGCACAGCGAACGAGCGCGAATTTATCAAAGTTTTCGAGAACCTCAAATCTTGTTACTGCATCTCTTGAATTCTTGGAAGTGACTGCCATTTTCTGACGGTCTTTCTCATCCCGCCCGATGGGCGCATGGATGGTTCCGGTACGATGAGAAAATGGTTCATGAACGATAGCCAGATATTCTCGCTTACAGGTCTTATCCATGATCTGTTTAGCCAGAGATTCATGAGCCAGATCATTTTTAGCCACAACCAGTAATCCTGTGGTATCTTTATCAATTCGATGCACGATACCGGGTCTGGCTACACCATTGATTCCGGAAAGATCCTGACAATGGTATAACAGGCCGTTGACTAAGGTTCCCTTATAATGTCCAGGGGCTGGATGAACCACCAGACCTCTTTGTTTATTAATGACGATGATGTCTGAATCTTCATAAACGATATCAAGATCCATCTTTTCAGGAAGAACATCCGTACTTTCGGGTTCTGGAAGTTCAATTTCAAGAACATCACCGACCTGAACTTTTTTAGAAGCTTTTACTGCCACCTGACCATTTAAACAGACCATGCCATCATCGATCAAAGCTTCCACTCTGGCTCTGGATAGATCGAGTTCCTGACAGATCAGTTTATCCAGTCTGGTTTTTGCCTTGCTTTCATCAATCTGGATGGTCACAAAGTCATTCTCTCCATCTGCTTCCCTGATTGTCAGATTTGCGGTTGAATCGCCTTCAATTTCTGATTTCACTTTCTCGATTTCGAGCTCTTCAAACTGATCTTCATTTTTTAATTCTGTTTCATTGCTGTAATCCGGCATGTTCACGCTTCTCCTTCCATTCATCCATAATCATGAAGACAACCAGAAGCACAAATCCAACGGAAACGCAGACATCTGCAATGTTGAATACCGCAAAAGGCCATCCAAAAATATAAAACTGAAAGAAATCTCTGACATAGCCTAACGTAGCCCGGTCGATCAGATTTCCAATTGCTCCGGCAGTGATTAAAGCCAGACACCACTCAATCCGAAGATCATCGGTATGGATGAAGTAATAGATCATAGCGAGTATCGCTCCAATCGTCAGAACGATAAAAAATCCCATTCCCATTCCAGCGAACATCGAAAATGCAGCTCCAGTATTTCTGACATTCGTCAGATCAAAAAATCCTGGGATCATCACAATGCTCTCATGCAACGGGATCGCTTTAGTCACAGCTGCTTTGGTCCATTGATCCAGTCCGACGAGCAATACGATCAGCAGCAGACTTGAGACCAGCATGGGCCATTTCTTTTTTAACAATACATTTTTCATTCAAACTAATTCCATTTCTGCAGGATTCAACCTGTTAATTTCTTATTGTCCATTAGATGACTTCAAAATGCAAAAGCATTTATTCAGTTTGATGAAATCAGACCAATCTTTATCTTCATCAATTTTTTATTCATAGAATAAATAAGCTATCCTTTGAACTATCTATTGATTAGATATCGTTGGTCAGCATTTTGACTGATCTGCTCAATGCTCAAAAGATACTGTTTTTACGTCCTCTGAACAGCATTTTAATAAACAGCCAGACACTGAGACAAAATGACAGGAAAAATCCAGCGAAGCCAAGTAACGGAATATCGAGGAACGTCGGTTTTAAATTGGTTGTACAGATCACCGAACTGCCCATTAACAAAGCAGCAATCAGGACGCATACTACAATTCGATCGACCATTTTATTGACATCCGGCATCATTGTGTCTGCGTCTGTAAGTTTCAGATTCATCCGAAACTGTCCTTTGCGCATCATTCTTAGAAGATCAGCTACTTCCATTGGAATATCGGCAGCCTGATTTGCTGATCTAGACCACCGGACAAGAAGATCACGAAACTGCTTCTCAACCTGTTCTCCGGTAATGACCTGAGATCGTTTTTTAACTATCGTCAGAATATTCACTTCTGGATCAAGATCCTTCATTGTTCCTTCTATCGTTACCAAAGATCTAAGAAGCATTGTTATATTTCTTGGAAGCATGATTCCATTGGTATGGCAGATTTTGATCATATCATTTACAACCTGCGTCACATCGATATCATCAAGTGAGCTGGATAGATATCGCTGCATAAAATCTTCTAACTGATTGCTGAAAGCGACATAATCAACTTCCCGGGTATGGATTCCAATGGCCAAAACGGCATCCGTTAATCGCACGTGATCTCCGGAGACGATTGCATTTAAAGCCTGGTTGATCAGACTCGCTTCACCTGGAGTAATGGAACCCATCATTCCAAAATCAAGCCAGCAGATCTTTCCATCCCATATCCGAATGTTTCCGGAATGGGGATCCGCATGGAAATAGCCTTTGTCTGCAACCTGGTCAATATAGTTGTCCGCAAGCTTCATTGCGATTTCTTCCCGTGAATAACCAAGTTGATTTAAAGCTTCATAATCATCGATCTGAACTCCTTCGATGTTTTGCATAACCAAAACATGCTTGCGAGTAAATTCATCATAAATCTTAGGACACATGATAAAGCGAATACCTTTATAGTTGGATGCAAACTTCTCTGCATTCATCGCTTCATGTCTGAAATCCATCTCCTGCTTTGCCGTATTCCAAAATTCATCAAGAACATCATTGAGGTTTACGATCGAAGAAATGGTTTTATTCAAATCAACCAATCCTGAAGCCTTTTTCAGAATATCAACATCTACTTCCATCTGAGCATAGATGTTTGGCCGCTGAATTTTTACAACGACATCAGAACCATCTTTCGTTTTCGCCTTATGAACCTGAGCCATACTGGCCGCTCCGATGGCTTTCATATCGAATTCAAGAAACAGTTCTTCCGGTTCCTTGCCATAGGTCTGTTTAATAATTTCGCGAACGGTCTCTTCATCCATCGGTTCGGCGTTGCTTCTGAGCTTTTCTAACTCTTTGCAATACACCGGGTCTAAAATATCTGAACGACTGGACATAATCTGGCCTAATTTGACATATGTCGGACCAAGATCTTCTAATATCATTCGCAGTTTGACGGGAGTCATTCCTTTAAAGGCATGATATTTTCGAAGAACTTCAACCATCTGAACAAAACGTTCAGATTTGGAAATAATCTGATCTGAATGAATATTCAAATCTGAATTTTTCGGTTCTCTGTTTCTTGAATCTTCATTGGATTCCTGATTCTTTAATAGTTTATTTTCAGCACTGGTTTGTGAATCGTCTAAATTATTCTGAGTTTCCTGTATTGAAGCTTCAAAATCAAGATCAGGATCATCCTGACCTCTGTTGACCGAGTCTTGATTTTTCGGATTGTTATTTGATGAATATGTCTTATCTTCAATGGCATCAATCAGGTCTTTCAGATCTTTTCTTTTTTTCGGATTATTTTCCGGCTGATTCATTCAAATTTCCCTTTTCTGTTTCTGAGCTCTTCGCAGTTTGTCTGGCATCCATTTCAGATTCATCACTTATGAAATCTACTTTTGAATTTCGAGAGAGTTCTGCATTTTTAATCTCTTCCGATTCGACACCAGTAATGGCAATCGAAAAAGAAGGAATTGGGATGTGGAAGGACAAATCAATCGCCCATTTATTTTTCTTTTCAATTTTAATCATAACTTTATTATATCTTTTCGACTTGTTTCGTCCTGTTCTAGCTCTTGACATTTTTCGAGTGTCATACAGCGTAAAGAAAATCAGTCAATTTATCTCGATTTTATATGAATCGAAGTCAATAACCAAAAATTCCTTCATAAAAATCCAAAAACCCGAAAGGCAAACGAAATTTAACCTTTCGGGTTATAAAATCACAGAAATTCAACAAAAGGCAAAGGCGGAATTACGACTCATTTTCTTTTGCGTTTAGTTGTGCTTATCTGTAATTCTTCTTTATCAGGAATCGGACTAATCAGTAAACTTGTCATAAAAGCGCATTTTTTCCAGTGCGCTCGTATCAAGGATTGGATTATCTTCCAGACGCAAAGCCTGCAGAAGTTCTAAATCCTTCAAAGGGGTCACGTCGGTAATATAGTTTGCCTTTAATGTCAGTTCACGCAGGAAAGGCAATGAGCTTAGCGGCGTCAGATCGCGGATCATATTGTGATCGAGTCTTAAATAAGAGATAAATTTCAAATCCTTTAATGGAGTCAGATCGCTGATGATGTTGTTGTAAAGGTCCGCAATGCAAAGTTCCTTCATATCAGCCAGTGCAGAGAGATCTGAAATGTTGTTGTTTTCAAGAGAAATAATCTTCAGATCCTTCATGTTCTTGAGACATTCAATCGATTTGATCTGGTTGCGGCCAACATTGAGTTCCACAAGTTCTGTATCATCTTTGAGGCAATCGATGCTGGTGATCAGGTTTGTAAATAAAGACAGCTCTTTTAAGTGGTGAGCGTTCTTTAAAAAATCCACATTTTCAAGCATGCAGAAATCCGCATCAAAGCGTTCGAGATGTTCGACATTATGAAAATCGTTGGTATGCGTCAGCTCATTTTTTGAAATATTTAAGTCGCGCAGATTTTTAATATGGTCAAGATCCCGCATATCACTGAATCCACATTGAACCATGGTCAGTTCCTCAAGATGATTAAGTTTCTTCAAAAAATCAAAATCCTCCGGATAGTTGTAATCCATCTTTAAGGATTTCAAAGACGGGAAATCTTTTAAAGGATCATAATCGGTTAAGTATGGGTTATTTGATACATCAAGATGTCTCAGGTTTTGCATGCTGCTTAAAGCAGACAAATCATTGAACAGGTTGGTTGCCAAATTCAGACTTTCCAGATGGTTCAGATATGAAAGATCATCGATATTAAAGCGGCGCAGGCCAGACATATCTAGAATCTTCAGATTTGGTAAAGTACCTAAAATCGTTACATTGAATGGCCCATTCTCAGTATTGACTTTGATCTCACGCAGCTTTTTACAGTTGATGACATAATCGAGTGAGTCAATCTTAGCTTTTTTCAGGTTAAGGTATTCGAGATTGATCATGCCTCCAATAGCGGAAATATCCATCGTAAATAAATTATTGCGAGAGAGGTTCAGACGGCGCAGCTGAATATGATCATTTAGTGGGGTGATATCACGCAGTCGGTTTCCCGACAGGTCCAGATCTTCGAGATTGCTTAAATGTTCCAGGGGATGAATGTCTTTTAAGGCGTTGTTAGAAACATTCAGTCTTTCAAGGTTTTCAGCATATTCAAGACCGTCGAGAGTATCAGTCTCCAGGTTGGAGGCATCAAGCTGAATCAGCTCTTTCATATCTTCCTTAGTGAGCTGATCGGGAGTGGTGTGCAGTGTTCTCGCGATGGTTTCGGCAAGAGCCGGATTTTTGATAAACATAAAATTCCTCCAAATTTTACAGCGTTATTTAACGTAATTATATCATGGCTTAAGACTCTTGAAATCAGTTCATCATCTGTATGAAAGCGATTTACTGACTAATATCTCAGATTCAACGAAGAAATATGAATGGTCGATTTATTCTTGCGAATCGACTTTCACGATGCCGCGGATGAGTATTCACAGCTTATTTTGTCAATGCAAACCTTTACATCCATCACACTTTAAAATTATTTATCTTATTTGAATAAGAAAGTTTACAGGATAGTTCATAAATCACCACAATCGGTGGATCATTTGGTATTATTTATCGCTTGACGAATTTATTGAAACAAAGCTATAATACCCCTGCAAGGAATGAAATAGTTTGGATTCAAGTATTTGTATGTATTAAATTTGTGCCATTGGACGCTTTAATATCCGCAAACGCCTTTCCAACTCTCATCCAGGAGGAAATTAAAATGAACACTGGTAAAGTGAAATGGTTCGACGCCGAAAAAGGTTACGGATTCATTACTGGTGAAGACGGAAAAGATGTATTCGTACATTACTCTTCTATCAACCAGAAAGGTTACCGTTCTTTAGACGAAGGACAGACTGTTACTTACGATATCGTTGAAAGCGATCGCGGCAAACAGGCTTCCAATGTAACTGTTATTGAAACTGTTACTGAATAATTAATTATTCTTAAATAATTGATTTAAATTACCCTAAAGCATCCGCTCGGATGCTTTTTTTCATTTCTTAGAGTTTTGTTTTTTACCAGGATTATATCTCTTTTTGTTTGATGGTAATATTTGTATAGAAAAGTCATGGAACCGTTGTTTTGATACAGAACTGTTGTTTTGAAAGGAGAGGTTATAATGCAGAGATATGAAAAAGCCCGAAGTTATGTCTACAGTCGTTATTCAAAGATTTATAACGACACCATTCACGAAAGAGCTTTTACGCATACTTCATCAGTTGATAATTTTATGACTCTGCTTGCCATAAGCCGTTCTTTGCCCATTGAGATTGCCAAGATCGCTGCTCTCTTTCATGATTATGCGACTTTCGCCCATAATTGTCCTTCAAAAGATCACGCCAGATTATCAAGTCTGCATGCTTATCATTACCTGAGTGAAACACAGGAATTTTCAACCAATGAAATCGACGAGATCTGTTATGCCATTGCTCAGCATTCCAAAAAATCTGAATTCAGCGATGATCCACTGGCTGAAGCACTCAAGGATGCAGACGTCTTTGCAGAGTTTGTTGAAGAACCGCATACCAAATTTGATCCCGTTCGTTCTAAACGTTTGCTGAAAGCCGGAAGAGATCTGGCTGGTTAAGCCATCCAGGTCTTCTATCCATCTAGGTCTTTTATTATGCAGCTATGAGTCATTTTATTCTTTTCATGAACAATCTTTATGACACCAGCAAATTTCACGACTAAAAAAGAGGAAGAATTTTCAACTAAACTGTACGTTAAATTCTTCCTCGTTTATTTTGTGTTTTATTTTATCTTGTTTGTTTTATCGTAACCTTTTGAAATTTGCACGGGCTTAGATCCTCCGGTTCCAGTCGATATTCTGTATTCGACTAGAACTGGAGGATTTTATGCATAATTATCTGTTTTCCAAATCCCGTGAACTGAATCAGGAACAGTGGATGAACCTGGTTGATCAATACCAGGTGTCAGGTCTGACTCAGGCTGGCTTCTGCGTCCAAAACGGCCTGGCTTTATCCACCTTCCAGTACTGGCGCAGAAAAGCTGCCGCCGTATCGCCTGCTTCAGCGGCTCTTGAATTCGTAGAAATTGACAGGACGGTCTTCCTGGATTTGGAAGGATCAGACGAGAGTCCAAAGCCGGTGATTGAAATCACTGACAGCGACCGAACGATCCGT
>NZ_MPJW01000172.1 GCF_001945525.1 Ileibacterium valens | reverse complement strand
AGAGATGCATGAAGTTGGCTGATACTAATCGGTCGAGGGCTTGATCGAAGCAAGCGAAGTGTAAAACACAAAGAACAAAGACAACAGACAAGAAGGATGTCGCTGATGTTTGGTTTTGAAAGATCCAAGGTGTGGTCTTGATGGCAGAATGGAAATACCCAGACACTTTTCGAACCCGGAAGCTAAGCCCTTTAACGGCGACGATAGTGAACAGCGAAAATAGCAAGAGGCCATGCAAAGAGCAAGCCGATCTGAACAGAGTGAATCTCTTCGGATCGGCTTTTTCTTTTTCTGAAATGCATTGAAAACGTTTCGAATTGCTTTTCGGACGGTGACTGAGTCAGGCATTTGTTCATTTCTCTTAAATTCTCTTTTTGAGATTCAAACGGTTTTCGCTTCGTAAGAATTCGTAAGACTCATTTCGTTTTGAACAGAGTAAAATAGGTATGATTCAAAATCCAGAATTGATTGTCCAAAGGAAAAATGAGCAGTCTTGGAATTTGTTTAAGGGGAAAAAATGAAAAACTTTATGAAAACAATTCGGAGCAGAGTTCAAAAACAAGGGGATAGAATCTGCTTGCAAAGTGATTTACCTGAGTTTCAATTTAAAGATAACAATAAACACTCAGCCTGGATACGAAGAAAACTGGGTTTACTGGCTCTTGGTTCTTTGTTAATGGTTTGTGGTTGTTCCGATGCAAAGGAGCCGGAAATACAGATACCGCCGACGAACTTTTCAATGTATGGAATTGATTCTAAAGCGGAAACTGATGAACGAGAAGATGATCTGATTGATTTTAGACCAGGAAAATATACCTTTGAGAATCCAGAATCGATCGATGGCGAAAGTACTGCAATCTTTCAGCTTTACATTTCCGATAAACAATATGAAAATATGAATCAGCAGCTCAGCAAAGATCTGAAAGCTTCGCTTAATCCAGGACAGTCATGTAAATTGACTCTTAATGATGGAGAATATTTATATATCTGTGCAAAAGGCGAAGATGAAAATCAGGAAATTGACAGCTTTCAAAATCAGCTGAATGTCTGGAAGGATTAAATTCGAAAAACAAAGCAGTTTATTCTGCTTTTTCTTTTTGCATGAATTCATTAATTTCTGTCTGATATTCTATTCAAATTATCTAATTTCAACTTCAGAAGCTAGTTAAAGCAAATCAGTAATAATTGAATTATTTTTCATTGAGATCCTTTCTGATCCAGGAATATTTTTCTTTTGGATCTATAATCCTATTTTTCTCTCATAAATATAGTTATTTGTGATTGTGTCTAAAAATTTAAATCACCTCAATTTTTATAAGAAAGGAAGTATGTAATGTCTGAACAGGTATCTGGAGTTCTTGAAGTCCTTCAGGATGGATATGGTTTTCTTCGTGGAGAAAACTATCTATCGAGTCGAAATGATACATTTGTCAGCGCGGGTCGAATCAAAGCCATGCGTCTTCGCAGCGGAGATCTGATCACTGGCAGATTGTCTGACAAAATCGAAGAAAACAAGGCAAGACAGTTGGAGCAGGTTGAATCGATAAACGGCCATCCGGTTATTGACTCACTGCATCGAAAGAATTTTGAAAAGATGACTCCGATTTATCCAGAATCGAAGTTGAAAATGGAGACTGAACCAAAGGAGATTGCAGGTCGTTTAATTGATTTGCTTTCCCCAGTTGGAAAAGGTCAGCGAGGTCTGATTATTTCGCCTCCAAAAGCGGGTAAAACCACTCTTTTAAAAAGCATTGCCCGTTCAATTCAGACGAATCATCCAGAAGCACATCTGATTATCTTATTAATTGATGAACGCCCTGAAGAAGTAACCGACATAAAGGATTTCGTTTCACCTGAAAATACCGAAGTTGTCTATTCGACATTTGATGAAGAGCCTTCTCACCATATCCGGGTAGCAGAAATGGCCATTGAAAGAGCAAAAGCCTTAGTTGAAATGGGAGAGGATGTCATTATTCTTCTCGATTCGATTACCCGTCTTGCAAGAACCTACAACCTTGTAATGCCTTCATCTGGCAAGATCCTTTCAGGTGGGCTGGATCCTACCTCTCTTTACTGGCCGAAACATTTCTTTGGAGCGGCCAGAAATATGCGTGAAGGAGGATCCTTAACCATTCTGGCTACTGCACTGGTTGAAACGGGAAGCCGTATGGATGACGTTATTTTCGAAGAGTTCAAGGGAACCGGAAACATGGAACTTGTCCTGTCAAGAGATCTTGCCGTCCGCCGGATTTTCCCGGCTATTGATGTAATGAAATCTGGAACTCGCCGCGATGAACTATTACTAAGCAAGGATGAATTGAAAGCTTCTGAAATGATTCGCAGGCATGCAGCCGGCCTTGAAGACAAAGCTACGGAAGATGTCATTAAAACTTTTAAGGTCGCTAAAACCAATGATGAACTGGTTGGTCTGCTTGCAAAATCAAAACCGGAACGAAAGTAAGAGCACTGCTGATTTTTTGGATCCGAACAAATGGATCAGCTGACAATGGATTGATAACTAGAAAAAGATTCAGTCATTGAGAAAATCTCAAAACTGAATCTTTTTGATTTTCTTGTGATAAACATTTCGAGAATAGCTGACCGTTCCTTAATCCTTCTTTTTGATCGGCCTGAATGTGGTTTCCAGAAGTTCTGCTGGTTTGAATGGTTCTGGATCCAGCCCTGATTCCAACTTATTCACGACCTGTTTTCTTAACAGAGTCGGAGTGCTTGCTCCAGAGGTAATGGCTACCGTGGCTTCTGGATCAATGAGTGAAAGATCAAGATCGGCGGCGGTTTCGATGGGGATAATCTGCGGAACATGGGCTTTACGGCCGATATCGGCAAGCTGTCTGGTATTATTGCTTGTTGGATCGCCAACTACGATCAATACATCCGGCTTTTGCTCTTGGAGAGATAAAACTGCGTTTTGTCTAACCCTGGTAGCTGAACAGATTTCATCATGTAAAACACTCTGTGGATACAGTTTGAAAATTTCATCAAATAAAGCCTGGGTATCAAGAATCGACATGGTTGTCTGATTAGTCACAAAGATCTTCTGTTTAATATTCTTTGGAATATCTTCAGAATGTTCAATCAGAAAAATACGATCATCTCCACTGGTTAAAGCTTCAGCTTCTGGATGGCCCTTTTTGCCGATATAAAAGATGACAAACCCCTCATCGAGTCTTTTTTTGACTTCTGCCTGAGTCTGCAGGACAAATGGACAGGAAGCATCGAGTACTTCAAGTCCTTTCTCTTGTGCTTTTTTTCGAACCGAATCTGAAATTCCATGAGCCGTAAAC
This sequence comes from Ileibacterium valens, assembly GCF_001945525.1. GTDB lineage: Bacteria > Bacillota_I > Bacilli_A > Erysipelotrichales > Erysipelotrichaceae > Ileibacterium > Ileibacterium valens. The sequence continues at coordinate 5,627 of NZ_MPJW01000172.1, read as the reverse complement.
ACAACAATTCCATCCTCTATTTCATCAAGCAGTTCGAGTCTGGTTTTGCCTTTGGCTTCTAATGTCTGAATGTTCAGACTGTCCAGGGCTTCCTGAATGAAACGATTATGAACCAGATTACCTAAGACGGTTATTTTGGCTTCTGGACGGTCGGTTCGCAGCTTTTTAATTTTTGTAATCGCGGCAACAACTCCACCGCAAAATCCCTGGGGATTGACTTCAATCAACTTCAATGTAAATGTCCTCATACTTTCTATTGAATGGAATGAACGCTGATTCAGACTTAAATCCATATCGTGATCTATAATAGTAGTAATGCATCGATCTGACTTCATTGTGCCGTATTTGGCCAGGAAGATGAATTGATTCACCGAAAATTGTCGATCGATGATTCTTGTCCTACCTGATAACAAGCGGACAGAGAAGAAAGAAACAGAAGGTGGTAAATATGAATCGTACACAGGAAATTATGGAGCTTGAAGGCTTCAAAACCCTGACCCCCATTCAGGAAGCAACGTTGAATCGAAAGGACCGTTCAAGAGATTTTATTGGAATTTCTTCAACTGGTTCTGGTAAATCGCATGCTTTCTTTATGACAATATTTGATTTGATTGATGAAACAAAAGATCAGGTTCAGGCTGTAATCTCTGTTCCGACACGCGAACTGGCCTATCAGTTAAATGAACGCTGCAAAAAGCTAGCCGAACATTTTGGTATCCGCGTTCGGTTATGCGTTGGCGGAACTGAAAAAAAGGAAGGTGGTCTGACTCCTCAGATCGTCATAGGAACTCCAGGACGAATGAAGGATCTTTTCCTGGATGATAAGACGCTGCGTCTGGATACGGCCAAAATCATGGTTATCGATGAAGCGGACATGACCATGGAATTTGGATTCCTGGAAGATGTAGATGCCATTCTTTCACACATGAAATCAGATGTTACCGTTATGGTTTTCTCAGCGACTATCCCGGAAGCTCTGCAGCCATTCCTGAAAAAATATCTGAACTCCCCGGAAATTGTCACGATTGATAAAGATACGGATTTCCAGGCGAATGTTAAACATTATCTGGTCATGGCAAAACATAAAAGCTATAAGGAAAAAGTCCTCGATATTTTGCCGGCTATTCAGCCTTATGTATGTCTTGTCTTTGCCAATTCAAACAAGGAAGCGGCCGAGATTGCCAGAGAAATGCGTGAAAATGGATACGATCTGGTAGAACTTCACGGCGATCTTGAACCCCGTGAAAGAAATAAAGCCATTCGTACCATCACTTCCCAGAAGAAAAGCTATATTGTGGCCAGTGATATTGCTTCAAGAGGCATTGATCTTGAAGGAGTCACTCATGTCATTTCATGCGGCTTTCCAAAGGATCTTAAATTCTATATGCATCGTGCCGGAAGAACCGGAAGAGCCGGCCGGGATGGTTTAGCAATTGCTATTGCAAAAGAAAAAGATATGCCAGCCGTTGAAAATCTCAAACGGCAGGGCATCGAGTTTATAACCATGGATGTCAAAAACAATGAATGGGTGCAGCAGAAGGACCGTGCCGATCGAAAAGCTCCAAACAATTCTCCAATGGCCAATGAAATCCATAAGGTGCTTCATCGAAAGAAAACTAAAGTAAAACCAAATTATAAGAAAAAACAGAAGAAACAGGTTGAACGTCTGGCTCATCGAATGAAACGTCAGAAAATTCAGGATGATATTCGCCGTCAGAAACGTGAAAGAGCAAAAGCCAAACAGCGTGAAAAAAATTCTAAATCAGAATAAGCCAGATTGGAGTCATCCGGAAAGCGGCATATGAATCCGGATGACTTTTCTTTTGCATCAATTTGACAATTCTCCTGTTTTAGATCGGTATACTCTTGATGATTCAGGATTTCCTGAAAGAGTATCTCAAAAAGAAAGAGGAATTAAACGATAATGTTAAAAATCGGAAGTCATGTTGGATTGAAAGCCCCTGACTATTTTTTAGGTTCTATTAAGGAAGCGATCAGTTATGATGCCAATGCCTGTATGGTATATACCGGCGCTCCCCAAAATTCAAAACGCAAACCAGTCAGCCAGTTTAAGGTTGAAGAAGCCAGAAAGCTTATGGAAGAGAATCAGATTGAACCTTCTTCAGTGATCATTCATGCCCCCTACATCATTAACCTGGGGAATACCGTTAAGCCTGAGACTGCAGAATTTGGAGTAGAATTTTTACAGGAAGAACTGCGCAGAGTCAAAGCCATTGGCTCCAATCTGCTTGTTCTTCATCCAGGAGCTCACTTAAAAGCTGGAGTCGAAATGGGAATTGAAAGCATCGTCAAAGGCCTTGATGAAGTATTCAGCCAGGATGATTCTGATATTGTGATTGCCCTGGAAACCATGGCCGGAAAGGGGACTGAAGTAGGTTCAACATTCCAAGAAATCAGAACCATTATCGATCGATGTTCCTTTCCAGAACGCCTTGGAGTCTGCCTCGATACCTGTCATATTCATGATGCCGGGTATGATGTGGCGAATTTTGATGCTATTCTTGATGAATTTGATCAGGTCATTGGTCTTTCAAGATTGAAGGTTCTTCATATCAATGATTCAAAAAACATTCGTGGCGCCCGTAAGGATCGTCATGAAAATATCGGCAAAGGAGAGATTGGTCTGGATGCTTTAGCCTATGTGGTTCACCATCCGCGCCTTGAATCCATTGTTAAGATTCTTGAGACTCCATATATCGATGATAAAGCCCCATACAAGGAAGAAATTGATCTGTTAAGATATACGATTCCTTCCTATCCTCAATCAGCATATCCAGAATAATCAGGATGAATCAGAAGACTGATCTGTTCAGGAAGATGTGAAAAACTAGAGGGAAGAATCAGAGAGCAGGAATAACCGCTTGCATTTCTTTGTCTGCCTTACATCGTTTTACTTGTTAAAAAATGTATTTTATTCACAAGCTGACTTTGATATAATGTTTTGTGCTTCAATCCAGAAAGGAGATGAATCGTGAAAAAAATCAGCAAGGAAGCTTTAAAAGAAAAAAGGAATGCCTTGAATCGGGTCATCTCCAACCGTATCCTGATTCTTGCTTTTGCAATCCTTTCCGTTTTTGGAATCATACTGGGTCGTCTGATTTATCTTCAGGCGATTTCGCATGATGAATATATGGCTAAACAGGATGACTACACGTCAATTCGACAATATACTCAGCCTCCGCGGGGACAGATCTATGATCGAAATGGGAATGTCCTGGCGAAAACTGTGGTTTCCCATAACATCGTCTATACCGCTCCAAATAACCTAAGCAGTGAAGACTATCTTCTGTATGCCGATCGTGTGAATACGGTATTTGATGTTTCATCGGAAGACTTTTCGGATCAGGACCTGAAAGAAGCATATATTACCTATACTCGTTTTCTGGATCAGAGTGATCCAAAGTATCAGGGACTTGATCTGTTAACCGAAAAGGAACTTGAAGATTATAAGAGTGGAGCCTGGGGCTCCAACACCAATGCAAAACTGTACTCGATTCAGATGAAAGCCATCACTGATGATATCCTCAAGGAAGTCGATGAAAAAGAACTCAGAACCTACGCCATCTACAACCGGATGATGGCCAATGCTTCAACGGGTCAGGAAAGTACGATCCTTGAAGATGTTGCGGATCCGGATGTGGCCTATTTGGTTGAACACAAAACAGAATTTCCGGGTTTTGACGTCAATTTTGGTGGATGGAAAAGGGAATATCCTTATGGTGAATCCTTAAGCGATGTTTTAGGAACCGTGTCAACTTCAACTGAAGGTCTGCCCGATTCATCTTCTGACTATTACCGTTCCAAAGGCTATCAGTTTAATGCTCAGGTCGGTAAATCCGGATTGGAATATCAATACAATGATATTCTTGCCGGAACAGAAGAAATTGCCAAAATCACCTATGATTCCAATGGATTAGCTCATAAGGAAATCATTCAGGAAGCCCGTAAGGGAAATGATATTTATCTATCCATTGATATTGATGTTCAGACCAAGATGGATGAGACCGTTAAAACAGTTCTTGAACAGAATGCTGGAACCACAAACCGGGAAAACTTCTATTCTCTGTATATGAATATGATGGATCCCAACACGGGAGATATGATTGCCTTAAGCGGCTATCAGATGGATCCTGAAACCAGGCAGATGACTTATTTTGCTTCTGGAAACTATCTGACTCTTGCAAACCCAGGCAGCTGTGTCAAGGGAGCTACTGTCTATATGGGTGAATCGGAAGGAGTCATGCAGCCTGGAGAATATATCAACGATACGGTTATGAATATTGGCGGAGAAGAATTTGGATCCTTTTCCAACCATGGTGTAGTCAACGATATTCAGGCTTTATCCGTATCTTCTAACGTTTATATGTTCCATATCGCCATCCGGCTTGGAGGAGATACCTATAAAGAAGGGGAACCTCTGAACATTCCAAATGTGACAGGTTCTCTGGATCTGATGAGGCATTATTACTCCATGTTTGGACTTGGCAATGAAACCGGATTGGATGTTCCAGAAGAAACACCGGCTTATATTGGTGTCAATGATTCACCAGGAATGTTATTGAACTATGCCATTGGACAGTTCGATATGTATTCTCCAATGCAGATGCTTCAGTATGTCAGTACGATTGCTGCCGATGGAAAAATGTATAAACCTCATCTGATGACTCATGCCATGGAAGTCAACAGTGATCAGGTCTTTGATGTCCAGGAACCACAGCTCAAGAACACTCTGCCAGAAGAAAACCAGGCGATTCTTGATCGTGTTCAGGAAGGATTCAAAGCCTGTGTTGATGATGGAAACTGCTTTGAAGGGCTTCAGAACCAGCCTTATTCCATGGCGGCAAAAACGGGAACAGCCGAAGTTGAGGAATGGACAACCGCAAATATTGTTGGCTATGGTCCATATGAGGATCCCAGTGTGGCATTTGCCTGCATTGCTCCAACTTCGTCTGTAAATAACCAGAGTGTATCTCCTAATATCTGCGCGACTCAAGTCGTTGGACCGGTCCTGCAGACGTATTTTGAAAAGTATCCACAGGAAGATGCTGCTCAACAATGATCTTTTATGATGAAATTCGCTTTAGTTCATTGAGATCCAGCTGTTTTGCTTTCAAACGTAGAATCAACTATTCAATCTGATGAAGCCACGGGATTTCGTGGCTTTTTTTTGGTTTCCTGGATTTTACTCTGAATTCTGAAGAAGGGATCTTGATATTGGATCTTATCAAAGGTTCAATCGTAACCTTTTGAAATTTGCACGGGCTTAGATCCTCCGGTTCCAGTCGATATTCTGTATTCGACTAGAACTGGAGGATTTTATGCATAATTATCTGTTTTCCAAATCCCGTGAACTGAATCAGGAACAGTGGATGAACCTGGTTGATCAATATCAGGTGTCAGGTCTTACTCAGGCTGGCTTCTGCGTCCAAAACGGCCTGGCTTTATCCACCTTCCAGTACTGGCGCAGAAAAGCTGCCGCCGTATCGCCTGCTTCAGCGGCTCTTGAATTCGTAGAAATTGACAGGACGGTCTTCCTGGATTTGGAAGGATCAGACGAGAGTCCAAAGCCGGTGATTGAAATCACTGACAGCGACCGAACGATCCGT
>NZ_MPJW01000058.1 GCF_001945525.1 Ileibacterium valens | reverse complement strand
AAAATGAGAGCAACTCAGCCATGAGTCAGGCGGCGATTTCATTGAACTAACCCCCATGGGGGTTAGTTCAATGAAACACCACTTGTTGGAGACTCATTGGTTTCTGATTACTCTCATACAATACGAGCTAGAGAATTGATGATTAATATACATGCAGAAGGCATGCCCTGGATGGATCTGAAAAAAAGAGCCAGAGAAGCGGACCTGATTCTTCTGGCTCCTCAGATCAGCTACCTTGAAAAGAAGCTGAAAGCTGAATTTGGTGATAAAGTCAGCATGATTCCAGCAATCGATTTTGCTACATTCAACTATCAGGGTATGCTTCATACGGTGATGAAAAGAGACAAGGAAAGAAAAGCAAAAAGAAAAGCTCAAATCGAACAGGCTTTTTCTTACTTTGACCAGTTAGCTGTCCTGGCAGCGTGTCAAACCTGCGGACAAAGCCTTTAAAAAATTACAGTTTTCAAATCGATCGTTTTCATTTCAACTTTTCCTGCCAAATTATAACGATCAGATCAGACATAACAATCTAAACTATGATACAAAGCCTAACCATTAAGAGCCATCTGTCAGAATGTAAACTGTCAGATGGCTCTTTGCATGGATCTTGATAAAGTCAAATTTTCAAATATCAAATTGTCAGTAAGGCCAGACAATAGTCTTTTAGTCTATTCATCCACTTTTTTAGAAACCGAACAATTTTTGCTTGCTTCTGTTTTAGCAATCTTCTGAATTCTATGGTTTGTTTGAATTTAAAAGAATTTCTTTTGTTTGTTGATCAACAGCATGCTTTTTGAGCTCTTCATCGCTGATTATCAGGCCGCTTTCTGGAATTGACAAAGGAAGTCCCACTGATTGCAGCTGCTTTTTAAATAGGCTGAGTGCCTGTTCAAACTGATTGATATCAGCAGAAAATACTTCTTTGGCGATTTCTATGCTTCTTTCTTTCTGTTTTTGATTCAGGCTTTTTAGCCAGGCAATAAATAACATTGAACCGGCTGTTCCTTCAGTCAGAGAATATTTAAAGGATAGGTTGGAAGCGATGGATTCAATTGAACATTTGGATACATTCAGTTTTGTGTGAGATTGATATCCGATCTTAAAGAGACTCGTACGGGCTTCAAGATCATCCTGGTTCATTTTCAGCTGGTCTGCTGCGAGAAACAGATCCTTTATTAATGTGATGGCTTCTTCAAGCTGCTTTTCATCATCCGTTTTGAGTGCAGCAAAAAACAGGTGAATGAAAAGACCAAACGCCTGATTCATCGTTGGAAAAAGCGGATACATGGAAAGCTTCGGATCCAGAATAGCAAAAGTACATTTCAGAGACGGATCATGAATCGTTTTGCGTTCTCCCTTTTTAACCAGCGTACAGGACGTTGAAAGTTCTGCACCAGAAGAAGGATTCGTCATAACGGAAGCAATAGGACAGGTTTTCTTTGGTTTCTTCTTTCCAGTCCAGAAATCCCAGACATCCCCTTTATAGTGAAGACCAAGGGCTATTCCTTTTGCGCATTGTAAGGTGGATCCGCCTCCTAAGGCGATGATGACATCGCAATTTTCCTTTCTTGCAATCTTTATTCCCCGTTTTACAGATTTATATGTAGGATTAGGGAGAATCTGTCCCATATTGGCATATGGAACCTGTTCCTTATTCAGTAAAATACGCACTTTTGTCAGAAGACCATCTTCCACAGGTCTGTGACCATGGACCAGCAGTGCCTTATGAGCACATCCTTGAATTAGATCAGGCAGTTCTTCTAAAGAATCAGGACCAATTTTTATAATTTGTGAATTCTCATGATTGTTGTGTTTCATATCTGAACCATACCATTGATCCTCGTTTTCATACCTGTAAAAGCAACAATTCAAATATTTAGAGTTTTTTCATCTTCCTGAACGTTGGTCTGGCCTTTTTCCATTTTTGATCAATCAAAAGAAAAAAGACATGAACCAAACGATGCTTTTAATATTCCATTCATTCCCCGGCCTTCATCTGTCCATTCTTCGATTTGACTGATGCGACTTTGTTATAATGGTTTCAAGCAGCAATCATCCTGTACTCCTAATCAGTAAGATGCCAATAATCTTGGTCAGGATGAGTGCTTAGAGAGTAAAGAAATTTGTCCATAACTGACAAAAGAAGGAGAATTTAATGACACAATATGCTTTTAAAGACAAGAATAATACCGTTTTTGTCATCTCTGAAGAAGAAAAGCAACCTGGTTGTACAACTGCACATATCGATGTAATTGATGAAGAATCAACTGAAATCCCATTCAGTTCCAGCGAACTGACTGGTTTATATACATCTTTATATCACTTACTTGGTGATCGACCGATCAGTATTCAGGTTGAGCAGACCAGCGATCGTCCGTATACCCAATCATTATCTGCAATGCCGCTCACAAATACGTCGGATGAAGAAAATGGACTCTATATGTACTATCTAAACGGACGCAATGAAAAGCCAATCATTTATCTTTCTGACTGGCTGTTCGACTTTGACCGTCATGGTGAACTCAATAATCCAGATACCAGCCGCATGGATGATGAAGTCAGATGGTTCAGCGATCATGAACAAAGTGTTCTTGGTATGCTTGATAGAGTACTGACTCATTCTCCATGGATTTACCATATTCGAGCCGATGTTGAATGAAGTAACCAATTTATATCTTTATAAATATCGCCTTATTTTCATCCGTCATATCTGATTTTAGTCAAATAGATTTGTTCTTTTTCTATTTTTCTTAAACGATTCATTCCAATCACCATTTTTTTCGCAAAATAAGTTCTCTTTTCTGACTCTTTGATTGAATAATCAACCAGAGTTCAAAGAGAACTTTTATTTTTTTAATCCAGCAGGTAATGTCCTTTCTTGAATCAGTAAACCAAAGACGTTCGGATGTTGTTCAATAATTCTTCAATTCTTCCTGATCCTCGCAAAACTGAATCAATGGAATCTTTCTCAAAATGAATTCAGTGAAATTTGAAATTTCATCATTGCAAAATCATCTGACTGAGAATTTTCAAATACAGTGTGGAAAAATTCAGTTTATTCTGGCCTAAGTTTATTCTCTGGCTATTTCAGGAGGTGTTCATGAAAAAGTTTCTAACCATTTTGTTTTGCTTTTTGTTTCTTGCAGGATGTGCTGGAATGACACCGTCTGCAAACGACCAGGAAATTCCTGAATCCGATTATGGCAGCTCTGCATTGCAGGATCTGGATAACAATTAAGACGAAACAACAGAGTCCAAGGCAGCTAACTGCCAAAGAATCTGAACAACCGATTTATGCCTATACATGGCAAGGCGATGATACCAAAGAAGACATGCGTATTTTTGGCCCTCAGAACAGGAGCCGTTTACAAAAGTGGAATTTATCGAGTATCTGCCTTCGAAAATCGATTTTGAACATGAAAGCAAGGAAGATGTAGATTTGTATCTCAGTGATGTCAAAAACGCTCTGATTGAAGCCGATGGGATCGATCCTTCAATTTTGGAAGTGGACTGAAAGCCAGGACATCTGAAACTAATTTATACCTGTCATAATCTTGAAGATGTTTGGAGCGTTCATCAGGGATATCTGGAAGACAGCGTTGCCTATATTTATAAAACTTATTCCAATATGAGCGGAACCACTGAATGTGATGGAAAGCCAGTAGAACATACCGTTCCTGACATCAGTGAATTAGATCCGGATATGCAGACCATTCGTGACTGGACTACTACCTATCAGAGTATCTCTCAGGCGATTAATGATGGAAGCTTAGCAATTGATGATTCAAAGGCGATCTAATTTATGGAGAGTTCCTAAGACATTTCCGATCTTGTATATAAATGGGATCAGAATTTTAATCTCCTCAATGATGAACAAAGAAAGACATTTACTGATATCAAAAACAGCTACTCAACCGTACTGCTTGGTTAATTAGGTTAAAAAGCTGCATATTCTGTTTTATGGCGCCAACAGGCGCTTTTTTTGTCGTAAATTTTGAATACATCAGTCGAAGTCAAAGAATTGCCTTTATATCCTTTATACATGGATATCTCTGTTTCCAACTGTTGATAAACTCATAATCCTTCCTAACCATAAAGAAAAAAGTTCTCTTCCTAATACCTGGATCGAATGATCCATATCAGGTGAAGAGAACTTTTTAAGTTTTACGGCTTCATTTTTGATAAATCAATTCTGTGATCACAAAATTTCTATTCTGCTAATGCATCAATTTCTTCTTCATAGTGATTCATTGGGCCAGTCTTCAGATTTACAGGTTCCTTACCTGCCAGAGCACGCAGTCCCTGAACAGCAACCACTACTCCTAATGCAAGAAGTAAAATCGCAAAGACCAGCTGTAAACCAAGCCCAAGGCTCAGAGTTCCGGCAAATAACTGACCGCCAAGACCAATAATCGTCATGGACAAAGCAGTAAAAGTCACTGCCATCATGAATACCATTGGAATATAGAGCATTTTTGATTTGCGCTTTGTCTTTTTTAAGAATACAGCACAGGCGACCAGAGCAAGAACTGAGAGCAGCTGATTGGCAGATCCAAAAAGAGGCCAGATCTGGGCATATCCGATTCGAGCCAGAACAATTGCCAGAACCAGAGTCAAAGCAGTTGAGAAATAAGTATTTGTCATCAGCTTAGTCAATGGACTTTGCATCGCTGGATCAGCCTGTTCATCGGCAAACAGTTCCTGAAGCGAAAGACGACCGATTCTTGCTACGGAATCCAGAGAAGTCAGGGCGAAAGCACTAACAGCCAGGTTAATCAACGTAAATGATAAATCCCATGGCAGACCAATTGTTGCAAGGAAGTTTGCAATCGCGCCTGCAAAGATCTGAGGCTGGGTGATCAATCCCATGCTTGCCGCTTCGCCACCGGCAAAACTGGCTACGCAGATCAATGCGATGACAGCAAGCATGCTTTCCATAATCATCGCACCATAAGATACAGGCAGCATATCCTTTTCATTCTTGATCTGCTTACTGGCCGTACCTGAAGAGACCAGTGAATGGAATCCACTGACCGCTCCACATGCGATGGTGACAAAAAGAATCGGGAAAAGCATCTGGCCATCGACATCAAAACCTGCAAAAGCAGTAAGATTAATTGAAGGATTCGATACAAATACTCCGATAATCGCTCCAGCAATCATAAAGATCAGCAAGTAGGAGTTCAGATAGTCTCTTGGCTGAAGCAAGGCCCAGACCGGTGCAACACAGGCAATAAAGACATATATGAAAATAATGTAATGCCAGGTCGTCTGTGTTAAATAAAATGGAAAGTTCATGCCAATCCAGACGGCGGCAACTAACATCAGAACAGCAATGGCCGTATTGATCCATTTATTCAGTCTGGCCCAGCGAAGAATCATGCCAAGGAGTACAGCTTCGATAATAAAGATCATGGATGTAGAAGCAACAGCACCATTGGCCTTAACAGTTGCTCCAGTATCGCTGTAACCATTAAAGGTCCCTGCGACAATATCGGCAAAAGCCGCTATAACCAGAATACAGAACAGCCAGCAAAACAGTAAAAACAGTTTCTTTCCCGTTTTGCCTATATACATCTCAATAATTGTTCCGATCCCTTTGCCTTTCGATTTCACAGAAGCATACATACTTGCGAAATCCTGAACAGCTCCAAAGAAGACACCACCGATCAGAATCCATAGTAGAACTGGAACCCAGCCAAAAATTGCAGCCTGAATTGGACCGTTAATTGGACCAGCTCCCGCAATTGAAGCAAACTGATGACCAAATACAACATTTGTATCAGCCGGTACATAATCTACTCCATCCTGCTGAGTATAGGCTGGAGTTGGATCTTTGGGGTTAATTCCCCAGGTTTTTGCAAGCCATTTTCCATAGAACAGATATCCTGCTCCAAGAAAAAGAATTGCAATCACCATCATAGTGATTCCATTCATATCCTTTTCCTTTCTCAATCATAGATTGTTAATCCATTCTAAAAAGAATCTATTCCATTATTTTCCCATATTTTAAAATTTGAAAATAGTTTCTGTAAATAAATGTAAATATGTATGAAAGCTCTTATATTTTCAGTTAATTTATAAGTTATGATTTCTGGATCTTATACAGAGTTTTCAGATTTGGAAAGCTTAATTCCTTTAACGGAAAATGACAGAGAATAAGAAAGCTTCATAATACCGAATGAATCCATAAGAGATTCTCAGTCTTCAGGCTGTCGATGCTTGGTTGAAAGTCATGGATATCCAATCCGATCTTCCTGAATCAAGGTTTGAACTCAATCCAATCAGAAAATGAATCAATTCTGAATTTTTGTCAGATATGCTGAAGTTACTTGCTAAATCATACGCAACTTTCCTGTTTTGTCTGTGTGACCAGGATGGCTCACTGACCAGAGCTGCTAATCAGCTTCATATTTCCCAGCCTGCTTTCAGCTATGCCAATGCTCAGTTCGAATCGGATCTGCAGGTAAAGCTGTTTGATCGTAAGGCAAACGATTAGCTCTTAATTCAGTTGGCCAGAAAATTCTGGAAAAAGCTGAACTGATTTTAAGTCTCTGCGAAAAATTCGAATCAGAAGCCAGGCAGGAAAACAAACCTTTTCATCCTGGCTTTTTAGATGAAGGAATCATGTGGATCATTCTTCGCAGACTTCAAATAACCGGATTCGACTGCAATGGATTTTTAATTCCCGAGAATCTGGAGATGGATTTTCTGAAAAATGGAACGGTTGATCTGCTGATCTCGGAAAATCCATCAAAAAGTTCAGGTATAGAATCCATCTTCTATATGCAGGACCAATGTTTCCCGATGGTTCATCCCGAAGATCCATTATCGAATTTTTCATCATTAAAACTGGTTGATCTTCCTGAACATGAGTATCTGAATTCTTCATTACAGGGAACTCACCAGAACTCCGTCAACAAAATTCTGAAAGCAAGTCCATACCTGCGAGTTCATACGAATGAATATTCTATATCTAAGTACCTGGTTGACAGAATTCATGTTTTTCAACGACTTCAATTCTGGCTCAAAAAGTAAAAGGAATAAACCAGGATGCCATCTAATTCCATTAGAATAGGCTGATCTTCAGTTTTCATACTGGATTAAGTTTTTATCCAAAGAAAGGAATCATCTAAATCAGCTGATTGAAGAACTTCTTAAAATATGAGCAGAAGAATTCGCTGAAATCCAATCAGAAGAGATTTGATAGTCTTAACTGCAGATTGATGAATCATTCTTCATGAATTTTCAAAAAATCTATGTTTTCGCTTTCATTTCTCGATCTTTTCGGTTAAAAATAAATAATCAGGGCATATCTCTCGATATTTTTGATTGTCTATGAATTTAGATTGTACCTGGCTGAAAAATTGTGAGGTGAAATTCATGGATGAAAAACGCTTTGCGATAATTTGTTACTATCTGGCCTGCGGATGCATCTGTCTGAATGGACGTCTGTTTGTAGTGTTCTGGCAATGGAACCATTTTGAAATAGGTTTTATTCTTTGCCTGATTTCAATTATCGGTTCTTTGATTGTTCGGCTTGTATCACAAAAAATACAGACAGGCTCATTTCTTCCAATCTATGAAGGATGGAAGAAATGCTTGCTGATCAGTCTGATCGCGAGCATCTCGATTCTTGCCTTATTCATCAAAGACTACTTTGAACCTGATTTTATCCATGGAGCATTGGCTGTATTACTTGCTTTAGCTGTATTTATGGCTTCCTTTGAAATTCAGTCTGATTTAATAACAGGAAAAAACTCTGCCAATTCATCGAACAATCCAAGTAAAACCTGATTGATCTATCTGAAGAGTTTATCCATTTGGACACGAACAAGAAAAGGCTTTTGCCAATCCAGATATCTGGATTTTTGCAAAAGCCTTTTGCTATGCTGGCAAGGTTTTAAATATAGGACTCATCACAGATTGCAGATCAAAGGATAAATCAAATAAGATTTCTGAATTATCTTCCTGCAAGATACTAAAAGCATCTTTAAAAAGTTCAATCGGCGCGATTTGAGACTGATTTTCTATCTTACTTAGTGTACTTTGAGAAATAAACAGTTCACTCGATAGCTGCTTAGAGCTAATCGAATACTGCTTTCGAATCATTCGAAGAAGATAACCTAAGACTTTATTTTTTTCTTCCATGAATCTTTCTTTCTAAAATTTTTCGAATTTCGAAATAAATCTATCGTTTTAATCAAGAAATATCCCTATAATTTTATATATAAAAAACGAAAGAATAATCCAATATGTTTAATAATTATGGTTTTGTTGCTGAGTTGATGTTTTCGCATCAACAATTATGCATTCCTTTGATTATTGAAGTTCATCCCATAAATAACACCAAAGACAATCGTTTTACAAAACCTGCAGGTGGACCAAAACAATGTCATTCAACATTAGTTCCAGACTCCGATTTAATATGTAGTCTGCTAACATAATTACATACTGTTTTTAATTAATCTATTTATGTTGAAATACTTAAAGAAATTGTTTGCGGTTTTTGATAATCACACATGGCTGGCAGTCATATTTATATTAGGATTGAATTATTTATTATGGCAGGATGATTTATTTCCTCATCATTACGGATTGTTAACTGGAATTTTCTTATTTTCTTCAGCAATCATTATCGGAACATATAAGATGAAGAATCCTGATAGCCAAAATAAAAAAGATGAAGTGGACCACAAGTGATCAATCATAAACCAAATCATTAACTTCAAAAGTTCAGGGACTAATTTGCTTTTAATTGGTGTTTGTAGGAGTGGACGTTTGCAGCAAAATCTACTTTTTATTGTTTCCATGGTCAGATCTTCCCTCTTTTTTGGGCTCATAACAGTTTCAAGTAATCTTATAGTATGTAGTTCATTCTAAAAATATCTCGTGTTCCACCTGTGAAAACGGTATTATTATTATAGTGGAGGCAGTATCCATGGCATTGATGAAAATTGGAGAATTCGCCAAAGAACTTGGTGTTTCTGTACAGCAGCTCCGGGACATGGACAAAAACGGAATACTCAAGCCAGCCGCTGTTTCTCCAAAAGGGACCCGGTATTATTCAGAAGAACAGCTGTATCGATACACCCACCAGAACCAGCCCCACAGAAAGGTCATCGGCT
>NZ_MPJW01000060.1 GCF_001945525.1 Ileibacterium valens | reverse complement strand
AATATTGTCGACGATAATTCTGGGCCCATAACGAGACAAAAAAGTACCCGAAACGAGCGAATACTTAACCAAAAGTGTTAAGTATTAAATCACCCGTTTTGGGTACTTTTATAAAACCACGAACAAAAGTCTCAAACCAATTGATAAAATCTGTAGTTTTAGTCTTCGGAAATTCGATCTGAATCAGTAAAAAAGAATGCTGGAATTCTAAGAAATGTCCGAGTTGGCTGATAAGATGTCCACCTTGGCTCTTGATTTCATGAAAATTTGTAGGAATTTCTGAAACCACTTACAATGAACACATCAACACGGAAAGAGGTGGTTTTCATGAAGAGCAATGCTGCAATCACATTAAAAACTGAATACGGAAACCGGCCTTTTTTCCGGTGCAGACTGGGGTAATACTGTTTATTCCAGTTTTTTCTGTCTTTTGAACGAATACAGATTCGAGGAGGATAATATGGAACAGAATTTCAATAAAGTATTCTGGGATGCCTGCGCTAATGGAGATTTCTCTATGGCAGCAAGCCAGATTCGTACGGGTGCCGATGTAAACTACGCCAATGGCGATGGCCGAACTGCGCTGATGAGATCTGCAAAAAGAGACCGCAAGGACGTGGTTCAGATGCTGATCGATAATGGGGCTGATGTAAATGCAGCAGATAATAGTGGAAAAACAGCTTTGATGGGTGCAGCCAAAAAAGGCAACAAGACCATCTGCAAAGCCCTGATTGATGCTGGTGCCGATGTAAACGCCAAAGATGATAATGGAAGAACCGCTTTAATGAGAGCTGCCTTACTTGGCCAGGATCGCTGCGTGGATCTATTACTGGATGCAGGCGCTGATATCAATGCTCAGGATGAAGTTGGCCGCAGTGCACTAATGGAAGCCTGCATCGCCTTCAAACGCGATACGATCAATAAATTGCTCGACCGCAATGCGGATGTAAACCTTTTTGATAATAACGGATGCACAGCCTTAATGAGAGCAGCTTATGGCGGATATCCATCTCTGGTTGAAAAACTGATCGTTTATGGAGCCGATAAGGATATGACCGATAAACAGGGACACACTGCACTCGATTACGTTCGCGAACACTGCCGCGCCCAGCTTGAACCGCTGCTGTAAACAATAAGAGGAAAAAAGAAAATGAGAGACTATAAAAGTAACGAAGTCCGTAACGTCACCGTTGTCGGACACTCGGGATCTGGTAAAACTTCCGTCCTCGAGGCTATGCTGTACTATACTGACGCCACTGATCGTTTTGGCAAAACCACAGATGGATCGAGCCTGATCGACTTTGACGCTGAAGAAATCAAACGTGGAACTTCCATCTATACATCCATCGTTCCGATCGAATGGGATGACAACAAAATTAACTTTATCGATACGCCTGGCTATCTTGACTACTCCGGTGAAAAAGCCGCTGGTTTAGCCGCTGGGGATAATGTCTTAATCGTCGTCAACGCCAAAAGCCCGCTTGAACCAGGAACCCGTATTGCCTATAAGGAAGCCATCGAATCTGGCAAACCGACAATTTTCTTTATCAATCATCTCGACGAAGAAAACACAAGCTTCGAAGATGCCTACAGCCAGCTGCATGAAGCCTTTGGGAAATCCGTTATTCCATTCGAAGTTCCAATCATTGAAAACGGAGAATATGTAGGAACTGTCAACATTTTGAAAAATAAAGCCTGGTATCATAAAGGGCCAAAAGCTTCTGATTCTGTGGCCCAGCCTATTCCGGAAGCCATGGCTGATGAAGTGGCAATGTATAAGGAACAGATCGCTGAAGCAGTTGCCATGGGTGATGATGAACTCATGGAAAAATTCTTCTCCGGTGAAGAATTCACAGATGCAGAACTGACTAAAGGAGTTCGCATCGGAGTCAGAAATGGGGAAATTATTCCTGTTTTCTCCGGAAGCGCTATTCAGTCCCGTGGAATCGGCCGTTTGATGGATCTGATCATCACTTACTTCCCATCTTATTCTGAAAAGGGGATTTTCACGGCAGAAACCCCAGATGGTCAGAAAGTTGAACTGCTTACTACCGAAGATGAAATTCTGACCGCTCAGGTGTTCAAGACCATCATGGACCCATTCGTTGGCCGTATTTCTTACGTTAAAGTGCTCTCTGGAACCCTGAATTCCGATTCTCAGGTGATTAATGGCAATACAGGAAAAGCTGAAAAAATTGGAAGCATCTTTACCATCAAAGGAAAACATCAGACTGCTGCCGGTAAGATCTTTACAGGTGATATTGGTGCCATTTCCAAGCTTCAGGCAACTAAAACCAATGATACGCTTTGCGATAAGTCCACGCGTCTGGTGGCTCCTGCGATTGTATTTGAAGAACCATTATTCGGACAGGCGGTTGAACCAAAAACGAAGAACGATGAAGATAAACTTTCCAATGGTCTTAACCGTCTTCAGGAAGAAGATCCGACGTTCGTCGTTAAGATCAATCCAGAAACCCGACAGACTGTCATCTATGGAGTGGGTGACCAGCATCTTGATGTCATCGTCAACAAACTGCAGTCTAAATTCAAGGCAAACGTAGATCTTACCGATCCGAAGATCACTTATCGTGAAACGATCACAAAAACTGCAGTCGGAGAAGGCCGTCATAAGAAACAGTCAGGCGGTCATGGTCAGTTTGGTCATGTCTTTGTCGAATTTGCTCCAAATCCGGATTCTGAAGAACTCGTATTCGAAGAAAAAGTATTTGGAGGAGCCGTACCTAGACAGTATTTCCCAGCGGTTGAAACAGGATTAAGAGAAAATTCACTGGATGGACCATTAGCTCACTATAAGATGGTTAACCTGAAGACTACATTGCTTGATGGTAAATACCATGATGTTGACTCTTCAGAAATGGCATTCAAACTGGCAGCTCGTTTAGCGTATAAGGATGCGATGAGTAAATGCCGTCCAATTCTGCTTGAACCAATCATGAACGTTACGGTTACAGTACCTGATGAATATACAGGAACAATCATTGGCGATCTGAATAAACGCCGGGGCGCAATCCTTGGAATGACTCCATCAGATGATGCTCAGATGATTGAAGCCCAGGTTCCAATGTCCGAAATGGCCCGCTACTCCATCGATTTGCGTTCGATGACACAGGGTCTTGGAAGCTATACCATCAGCATGGACCGTTATGATCCAGTACCTGATAATATCGCTCAGCGAATTATTCAGCAGGCAGCCCAATAAAACCAAAACATCTCTTCATCTGAATGGATTGAGGCAATGGTTTTCTAATTCTGCAAAACCAAGTATGAACTCAGTATGAGCTCAGAATTCATCTGATATCAAAAATCGAGCCAGCCTTCAAATCATACCAAATGATTTGAAAGCTGGCTTTTTTCATGCGCCACACATCAGAATACATTTCTAAAAAACAAAATAGATATGAGATCCGCTGATAAAAAATGGTGAATGCAATTCCAATGACTTTAGATAATGGATAGTTTAGATCTGTCAGGAATAAGAAAGAAATGGATCAAGTGAAAAGACCTCAGAGCATTCTGTAAATCTTTTTTCCATCCTGAAAATATAATAAAAGAAGAATAGGAAGAAAGGAGACAGGTTATGTGGAAATTCATTGAAGATTTGAAAAAGGATATCGAAGCAGGAGCTAACGAAATCGCTGATAATATTGCAGATCCTCAGGCTTCTAAGGAAGCTGAACAAAAAGCTCTCCATCTTGGAAAGTCGGCTGTAAAGAATAACCAGGTTCTTGCACTCGAGGATGGAACGGTTGAAATGATTAATCAGGACCAGGATCAGATTGAAATTTATATGGATAATGGACACGGATATGGCATTCAGTTTCCATTTGGACCAGTAGGATATAAGGTTGAAGTCAGCCCCAATGAGAAAGTTCATAAAGGGCAGGTTTTAGTGACCTTTGGACCAGATGAGGATAAGGCACGGGTCTATGCATTTACTCCCGATCTGGTCAGAGTGCTCAGTCATACACACTATACAATCCAATAAAATTGTGGAAACAAAACGAGGTCGGCTGCCTGGCCGGCTTTTTTTTCGAATCAGTCCAGGCAAGACATTATAATTTTTTAAAGATGAAAGTCGGGGTGTTTATGAATGAAGAAGGAAATCGAAAGTCTGATCAGTGATCTTACAACGGATCAAAAAGCCAGTCTGGTCTGTGGAAAAGGTGCGTTTGAATCCGCCTCGATACCCTCTCAAGATATTCGAGGACTTATTTTTTCGGATGGATCCCAGGGCGTTCGTAAGCAAAGATATGTCCAGGATCATCTGGGTATGTTTCCTTCGATTCCATCCACCTGTTTTCCAGCTGCAAGTACGCTTGCCTGTTCATGGGATAAAAAACTGATGTTTCGCATCGGAGAAGCAATGGGAAAAGAAGCGGCTTCTTTGAAAGTCGATGTATTGTTAGCTCCGGCAATCAATATGATGCGTCATCCGATGGGCGGAAGAAACTTTGAATACTTTTCTGAGGATCCATGTCTTGCAGGAGAACTGGCTTCAAGCATGATTCAGGGAATTCAGAAAACAGTCAGCGCCTGTCCAAAGCATTTCCTGCTCAATTCACAGGAAACCTTCAGAATGAGTGTTGATGAGCAAGCATCCATGCAGTCCATCATGGAGTATTATCTGCCGGCTTTTGAACGGGTCATTAAACAGAGTCAACCAGATTGGATCATGAGTGCCTATAACAAGGTGAATGGTGAATATGCTTCTGAAAATGCTTTTCTTTTAAAGGAAATTTTACGAAAACAGCTAGGCTTTCAAGGGGCAGTCATGAGTGATTGGGGCGGCGGCAACGACATCATCAAGGCCATTCGGGCTGGAAGTACGCTTGAAATGCCTGCAACCAATGGTCAAAGCAAAAATGAAATCCTCAAAGCAGTTGAAGAAGGCAGACTGGAAGTAAAAGACCTGGATAAAAGAGCTGCTGAAATGCTTGAAGCCATTCAGAAAGCAGATCAAAGAATTGAAGAACGAAAAGGCAGTTTAAAGGATCAGACTCCATCCTATCGCTATCACCATCAACTTGCTTTTGCAGCCGCAAGAAAATCAGCTGTATTGCTAAAAAATGATGACAATATTCTTCCACTGGATCCAATGAAGCGAGTTTGCTTTATCGGAGATTTTGAACATTTTCCAATACAGGGAAATGGCTCGGCTGCAGTGAATCCAAAGTTTACTGAAAATTTCAAAGTTATCGCTAAAAAGTATCTGAATATACCTTATAAAAAATCTTTAGGATATCGTCTTCACGATGAATCAGTCGATTCTAAATTAGAACTCAGGGCTATTTCCGCTGCCAAAAAAGCAGATGTCATCATCGTTCTGGCCGCTTTTCCATTATGCGAAAGTACCGAAGGACTGGATCGAAGAAAAGCAGATCTGCCCGAAAATCAGAAACATCTGATCCAGAGCCTGGCTGCATTAAACAAACCCATCATCCTGATTGATGCAATCGCTGGTGCCATTGAATTATCTATCGAACCTTTAGTCCAGGGGATTTTGTATACGGGACTGTCAGGTCAGAGCAGTCTTGAAGCCATGTTTTCCCTGCTTTTTGGAGAATTCTCACCTTCCGGGAAGCTGGCATTCAGTTTTGCCTGTCATATGGACGATCATCTGGTTACAAATTTTCCGCAAAAAGAGCCGATCAGTTATCACTCTGAACAGACAAAAGTAGGCTATCGATATTTCCATACGGAGCATATTCCAGTCAGATATCCTTTTGGTTATGGATTAAGCTATACTGAATTTCATTTAAATTTTGCAGGAGCAAACAAAGATGGAATCTGCTTTGAAATTGAAAATGTAGGCAATATGGATGGAGATGGGATCATTCAGCTCTATCGAAAATGGGAAGATCATGATGAAGTGAGTTCAGAAGAAGTTCTGGTTGGATTTGAAAGAATTCACTTAAAAAAAGGCCAGATCAAAAAGGGATTTATTCCTTTTGATGAATATACGTTCAGGCGTTATCTTCCTCAGTCCAAACGATTTGCCATTCTTAAAGGAGAGGTGAATCTAAAACTGGCATGGAATATCGAAGAACCTATTTGGAGCACCAGAATATTCTTAAAGGATGGAGAAGATGTTCAGCCAGAAGTCGAAACTAATATGCCAGTTCATTACCGGAAATCGGCATGGAAGATGGATCTAGAAACCCCTTTGGAAGAATTTGCTCACTCTCCAAACCGGGCAGCAGCCAAATCCATAGAATGGCTTATCGCGTATCGTGATCGGTCTTTAAAAAAGAACAGTCCGAATCTAGCCGTCTGCGCGTTGCTTAGCATGCCGCTCAAATCCATTTGCAAACTGTATCCGGATTTAATGAACTTCGATAAAGCTCAGGCATTAATTGATCAGATGAATGAACCTTCTGAATCAGGATGCAGTGAACTGATCCGGTTGATTCATACAGTCTTCAAAAAAGATTTTTCGAATTCCAAAGATCCAATGCCATTGGCACCATTCAACCTGGAATTCGTTGAAACTGCCAGGAAACCAGAAGATTCACAGGCAGGTTTTGTTTCTATACAATCTCTGAAAGACAAAAATCCAAATCCTGATTGATTGAATTGCATTTGATGAAACAGTTTGGTTTGGAATGATCGGATTTAGTCTGAATTACTCTGATCAAGTCTGATCAAATGGATCAAACAGAAAATCTTTTAAAATGACTGTCAAATTCAGTTTATGTAAGGAGGTTGAGATATATGCAGATTATTGTCGCGTCCGATACACATGGACGAAACGAAAGGTTGCTTGAACTCGAAAAGCTGTATCCGGAAGCCGCTTTGTTTTTGCATGCCGGAGACTGGGGTACAGATCCGAAAAAGTACGATCACTGGGTTACGGTGATGGGGAATAACGATATTCGCTACGAGCGGGACATGGAAAAAAATCGAATTATTCTTGCGGATGGTCATAAAATCTTTATGCTGCATGGTCAACAGCTCCCTTATGGAAATCGGGAAAAAAGACTGGCAGACATGGCTAATCAGAATGGATGTGACATTGCCATTTATGGTCATTCTCATAAAGCATTTATTGAAGAAATCAATGGAGTCCTTGTCATCAATCCAGGTTCTCTATTGAGAAGCAGAGATGGACGTGGAATCAGCTATATAGTCCTGACTCTCGATAAAAATCAGGTCGATGCAAAGCTGGTTTTCTGGATGAATCGGCCAGATCAGCCTTAGATATAATCTGACTAATTCTGTAAAACCAGCGCAAACAGAACTTCGTCTGTTTTACCAAAGGAATGAATTATTCGATTCCTATAGCGTTTTAAGTGAACTGTTAAAAAACGGCTGTTTACTCTTGGATGAGTGAGCGGCCGTTTTATAATGATTTTTTGTATTACGAGTGTTACCTGTCGATTCACATGGGCATTTTGAATTTGAAAAGTCTTTGTGCTATCTACAATGAAGCTAAGGAAAGAGGTGTTGTCTATGTCAATGAATTTTCTGACCCCCATTCCTGAACCCCAACAAATTGATAACAGCGATCTTGAAGACATTATTCTCAGACTTGAAAAAGATCGAACGCATGAAAATCTCGAAACGCTCATTCGAACACTGCAGCGTAAGATGATTAATCAGGGTCTGCTGCTGATTCCTGTTTCTGATCAGTATGAACAGGAAAGCCCAAAAGCGGATCTTTTCCGACTTGATAAAGTCTCCGTGGATGATCTGACAAGAGGTTCAGATCTGCGAGAGGCAGTTCCTCGAACTGTGGAACTGGCCAGAGGCGGACAGGCTCTGGCTGCCTTTACCAGTAAAAATGAGTTCCAGAAGGGCGAGGCCAGTAAATACACGGCTGTTCTTCTTAAAGAATTTCTCGAATATGCTATTCAATCCGAAAATCTGCAGGGAATTGTACTGAATCCCTGGGATGTGTCCGTATTGATTGATCGGAAGATGATTGCTCAATTGCTTGATCTGGCTGCTGCAACTCAGATTCGTTCAGGAATCTATCTGATAAAGTCAGTACCAAAAGATCTTCATCCTGATGTTCAGGGCTGCTTTATTACTGAAAGTCTTGAACCAGCAGATTCTTTCTCGGCTCAATTGCTTGAACCAATGAAACCAGCTTTAGAGGAACTCAAACAGAATGTTCCTTTTCTGAATGTTGGTAATACGATTTTACTTGAACCAGGTGATCATTGTGATCACACATCCTCAATTTTGTTGATGGTTGCTCCTGTTTCAGGGATTGAACCAATGTATGAAGAAACGGCAATCAGCGAGATATATCTTCATGCGATGAATGAAACAAGTAAAGCCGGTTATAAGAGTGTCGTTTTACCAGCGATGAGTGAAGAAAGCTTTGGTATTCCGTTAACCAAGAGTATTCCCTCTACTTTACTTGCCCTTTCAGCCTGGTGCTCAAGTCATCCAAAAGAAGCGGTTGAAATTTTTATTCAGATCCCGCAAAAGGCTGTATTTGATCAGTATCTTGGGTATCTTCATGAAATGGAAAATGGAGGTAATGAAACAATGGGACAGGTCGATTAGGACCTGCCCTTTTTTAGCAATTACCACTGTAGATGAACTTTACCAAACCTAAGATTCTTTAAAATGTTTATATCAAGAACAATTAATCTTAATTGAAGTAAATAAGCGATAAATTTGTTCAAAATATATAGGCTATTTATATCAGAAAATACTTTTGTTAAGCACATCCACTGTATGCAGATATAAAGAAAAGTGAAATTTTGCGAATTCTTGAAGCATCTTTCATATTGCAGCCTGGAGTATTCGACAACATTTGATTAACAGCCGCTCCCTGTTCAGGATGCTGAAATGAATCCGTTCGATTTTTTTTCATTATTTCAGGTTCATATTCGTCATTCCGGTGTATAGGAAAGCATGAACCAAAAAAATAGAAAAATCCCTGGAGTTACCAATACAGATATTGCGGGCTCTCAATCATCGGCTTTGAAAAAAAGCCCTGCTTCAAAACCTGACATTCAGTCAACCAAATCGGATGGTAAAATGGAATTACAGAATATATCCACCGAGATTGAAAACCAGAGAGACGTCCGAAAAAGAGGCTCACAAAATAGGAGAAAATCAAAAAGAAGGAACGCAAAGACAGCTTCAAGAAACAAATCAAGTGATAAAGCACTGGATGAATTTTTTCAGAACAAATCCCGCG
>NZ_MPJW01000062.1 GCF_001945525.1 Ileibacterium valens | reverse complement strand
GCAGGATTGCGTTTGATTTTAGCCATGATTTCATTTCCTCTTTTCTTAATAAAAGCACAAATCGCAAAAAAAATCTGTGCAGGCCGAGCCGTACGCTCTCGACTTACACAGATAAAATTACACTCTCCCGTCTGCCCGGTTAATAAACACTGGCCAGGATTTTCTGGATTTCGGTTGTTGTTTCGATATACAACTGAAGCTCTTCTGGACTCAGTGCGCTTTCATCGACCTGATCCATAGCTTCAGCCACTTTGGTATACTGGCTCATCATGCTGGCGTACTCTGTCATCATTGACGCAATGTCATCCGAGTTCTGATAATTTTTCATAAACTCAGCGTATTGCTGGTAAAAGGCTATGAACTCGTCCATTGACTTCTGAAACTCAGGTCTGATACCGGCAGCTTGAGTATTCGATTGAGCTTCTGCCTGCTGACGTTCCTGTTCTTCTTTTTCTTTTTGTTTTTCCTGTTGTTTTCTGGAATCAACGGTCTGCTTTCTCTTAGCAACTGCCTCTTTGGCCTGTTCAACTGCTGTTTCTTCCGATATGTCACAGGCACTGTTCTGGCTGACTTCGCCAAACTTCTGCAGTATTGAAGTCTGATAATCCTTCAAATTCTTCTGGTTTCCGATTGATGAATCAAGTTTGTAAGTTTCTGTTTTACCAATGAGAATCAGCTGACCGCCATCACGAACAATTTCTTCGATATCATCAAAAGAGCTATGGATCTGCTCATCACTCCATCCTTCATCATAGAAGTATTTGATCAGCTGGCTTGTTGCCTGATCTGAATCAAATGTTGATTTTGTATAGATATAGGCGGGATTTGAACCATTTTCTTCAACAAAACTCCCGCAGATAGTTGTTATGGGATCTTCCTTTTCTGCTTTTTCATCTTTGGCGAAACATCCAGCAAGCGTTAATGAAGCTATAAGAACACTCATCCCCACAGCTGCTGGTTTCTTAAACCTGTATTTCGAATTTGTCATTTCTTCTTTCCCTCTTCTGAAAGTAAATCTTTTTGATTGATCGGTAATCAGAGTGCATCTCTGATTAATCGGCATTCTGAATTTTTCTAAGATCCGCATTCAGAACATCATCGATTGCGCTTATGGCTGATTTCCATTTTTCCATACATTCCAGAGTCATCTGATAATCCCAGACCGATTGTGTCTGCAGTTCGAAGAACTCTTCGGCTCTTTTTTGAAGAGTCTGATAGGCCATCAGAAGAATAATACGTTTTGCTTTTTCATAGACAGCTTCACTAAGTTCTTCATCAGCCAGGCATTGCAGCGTTTCAATCTGCTGCAAACTCAAAAAATCTTTCAGTTTTAAATTCTGTTCCATAGCAGAACCTCTCTTTCCACTAAAGAACACGGAAAAATTGCGAGGCCTTCATCTGTCTTGAATGTCTAAACCAAAGCATGATTCAGATCATTTTTTCGATTCATCCCTGCTTTGTTTACTGAGTGTTTTCAGCAGATAAGCTTCTTTGAAATTCGAAAGAAACTTTTCATAATCTACCTGGTCCGTTTGCTCCAAATGGATCATATTCCAGAAACTGTCATAAGAAATTTCTTCCTGATTATTGATCTGAAGCAAAAGAGCTTCGGCGAAAATCAGGCCCTCAGATTTGGTCTTTCTGATTTTGGTCATGTTTTCCATTCTCTTTAAAAGAATATTGCCAAGCTTCTCTGGAAATTCCTGAAGCTCCTGAAGATCCTTTACCGTCAATCCTGCCGATCGAAGAACCATCAGACGCTTCAGTTTTTCAATATCTCGATCAGTGTAGTAGATGCGGCTGCCGTTTACTGATGGATTTTCCGGAGAGAATACATTGCTGCGGATATAATCCTTAATCTTGTTTTCTTCGATACCAAGCAGTTGAACGATATCTTTTGTCTGCATCTTCAGGTCCTCCATTAAAAAAATTCTAAAAGAAGTGAGAAAGTCACTGTCAACATTAGACTGTGCTGACAATTTTTCAATCAGCTGATTCCAACAATTTGCAAAACCTGGTTTCATTTCTCGATTCCTTACATTCTGAATAATCAATGGTTGTTTGACAGTTACTCCAGAATGGATGGCAAAAATCCATGATATCTCATATAAGCTCTCTAAAAAAAAACGGCTGGATCACTGATCCAGCCTTGCCTTAGGCAATATGCAAAGAGTTTCTAAATAGTAAAATCTGATCTTATTGAGGAATAACTCTCGTAAAATTCAATTCGAGCTTCGGGTACTTAAATCAGGAAAAGTTTATTTACCTTCGATTTCCTGTTCGTTTTCCTTAAGATGAGCATCATGCTTTTCAGCATCATGTTCTTTGCGTTCGATGACTTTTTCATCATGTTTGATTTCATGTTCATGCAGATCTTTCATCATTTTAGATTTATCATCTTTAATCTGCACTTCGTGTTCCATGATATCTCCGCGTTTTGCATCGATCACATTTTCGTCGTGACGAACTTCTTTTTCTAATACTTCATCTTCTAATTTCTTGAATGTTTCAGCCATAATTGATTGCCTCACTTTCGCTTTCCTTCATTATCGCCGCTTGATTAAAGAGGCAAAAGCTAAAAGCCCATAAACCATTTCAAACCAGTAATTTTCATTTTAGATGATTTTTAAATCTGTTTTTTTAATCCGATTTTTCAAATCTTTCCAATTTCCATATCCGGTTTTCAGGTCAGATTCCTTTTTTTAAAATTCAGGATGTAAAAAATGGCAGACCTGAATCAGGCCTGCCGCAAAAGTCTATTCATAATTTTTATGGATCAGAAGGCCTGTGAAGCTGCAGTTTCTGATCTTTCTTCAGATGTCTTTTTCCTGATCATTTAATGCTGCAAGATCAAAACGCTCAACGCGGGAAGTAATGCTTGTCAGCGTTTCATTATTAATCGTGTGGGCCAGACGTGTAATCGTATCTAAAGTCACAGTTGTTCCCTGATCTTCTCCGATCAGGGTCACGATGTCGCCTTCCTTGATATCATCAAATCCACTGATATCTGCCATGCATTGATCCATACAGATGTTTCCAACAATTGGAACCAGGTGTCCTCGAATCAGTACTTTCAGATCCTGATTGGAACAGATTCTCGGAAGCCCATCGGCATAACCGATTGTCAGAGAAGCAATTTTTGTTGGCTTTTTTGCTTTGAAGTGTCTTCCATAGGAAACAGTTGCTCCCTGTGGAATCGTCTTGACCATGCTGACCTTGGCCTTAAGACTCAGAATCGGAATAAAATCCGGATTGCTTAAGACCGGTACGGAATCATCACTGGTGACTCCCATATATAAAAGTCCGGGCCGGCAGTAATCATAGCCTCGATCCTGATAGTTCAGAATTCCATATGAATTCTGAATATGACGAAGGCCAGGATGATATCCAGCCTTTTTAATCTCTTCGATGGCTTCGTCGAAAAGATCCATCTGGTGTCTGGTAAAGTCAGCCGAATCTTTCTCAAGATCATCACTGACTGGAAAATGGGAAAAGATCCCATCAATCTGAAGACCTGGCATATTCCAGGTATCAAGCAACTCTTCTTTTTCCTTCGCACCATCCTGATATAAGAATCCGGTGCGGTTCATCCCAGTATCGAGTTTGACGTGACCTTTTAATTTTGTGTGGTTTTCAAGCGCCCATTCATTCATCTTCTTTGCATAGTCATAGGAAAGAATGGACTGATGCAGATCGAGCTGATCGAGGATCTCAAAGCAGGTTGGTGGTGTATAACCCAGGATCAGGATTGGATCCTTAATATTTCCTTCTCGAAGTTCAATGGCTTCCTGCAGACAGGCGACACCAAAATAATCAACCCCCGCTTTCTGCAAGGCTTTTGTACAGGCTAAGGCACCATGTCCATAGGCATTCGCCTTAACAATTCCCATCACTTTCGTATCGCCAACAAGCTTCTGAATTTCCTTTACGTTATGCGCAATAGCGTCCGTATCGATTTGAGCCCAGCAGCGCAGGCCGTCAGTTTTTAACATACGCCGACTGGTTTCTCCATAGCCAGATCAATCAGTTCATCGATCAGCTTATTGAAAGGCTTTCCAGCCTCCTTCATCATGGAAGGATATCGGCTGGTTGCGGTCATTCCTGGAATCGTATTGATTTCATTGATGATAATCGAACCATCCTTTAACCGAAACATATCCACTCTGGCCATTCCCTGACAACCCATCGCCTGATAAGCCGCTTTAGCCAGCCCTCTTGCCTTTTCGAATTCTTCTTTGGAAATACGAGCTGGACAGTAAATGTGGGAATCGACCATATCGTATTTGCCTTCAAAATCAAAGACCGGATGGGACGTTTCGATTTCATCGACACTTCCAGCAAAGAGATGCTCATTGCCCATCACGGCACAGCCGATTTCAAAGCCATCAACAGCCTTTTCTACCAGAATCTTCCCGCGGCCATCGTATTTGAATGCATCTTCAACAGCTTTGGAAAACTGAAGTTCATTGTCAACAAAATGAACGCCATAGGAGCTGCCCGCATTGCATGGTTTGATCACCCATGGCAGTTCAATCAGATCCGCGATTTCTTCAAAAGAAGGTTCTGGCTGATCTTTTTTTAAGCAAAGATAAGGAGCGCATGGAATTTTTGATTCATCTAAAACGATATGCATTAATTCCTTATCCATGCACAGCGCACTCGAAAGCACATCACAGCCAACATAATGAATGTTCAGCATCTGAAGCAGACCCTGAATGGCTCCATCTTCTCCATTCTTGCCATGAACGACCGGGAATACGACATCAAGATGAATTTCTTCTGAGTCTTTAGAAGGATCTAAAGGAAGAATCCCCTGATGAACCCAGGCCGCCTTAACGGCATCTTTTTTCCAATGATCGTGTTCAAGATCATCAATGGATCCATAATAAACCCAGGGCTGTCCCTGTTTGTCAATTCCGATCAGAGTCAGGTTATAACGATCTTTATTCAGATCCCGCAAAAATGAAGCGGCTGAATGCAGTGAAACGGAATATTCGCTTGACTGCCCTCCAAACACGACACCCAGATCAGTTTTTTTCATTACAATTCTCCTCTTCAAGCAAAGCGTTTACAATTTCATCCATCTTAAACGCCCGGCTTCCTTTGATTAAAACCGCTGTCTTCTCATCAAAGAGCGGCCGCAGCGTTTCAATCAGTTCTTTTTTATCATCAGATTTCACGGCCTGATTGCCAAACCCATCCGCAATAAAGCATCCGGGTGTTTTATATGTATATAAAAGATCTACGCCTTTTTCCCTGGCGTATTTTCCCACTTCTTCATGCAGCAGCTTTTCATTTTCCCCTAAGTCAAGCATTCCCGCAAGCACAGCCACATGTTTGTTGGCTGGAATGGCCATCAGCGTATCGATTCCCGCTTTTGCGCTTTCTGGATTTGACTTATAGGAGTCATCTAAAATCGTTCCCTTTTTTAATGGATAAAGACGGGAACGCATTTTTGTCAGCTCCGTTCTGGAAAGACCTTCAAGAATCTGGTTTTCATCCAGTCCCGCAGCCTGTCCGATGGCAATGGCGCATAACGCATTGCTGGCCTGATGTCTTCCAGCAGCTGGAACAAAGATATTTCTTAGAATTCCATCGGCGTTAAATTCAATTCCATCATGGCGATAGGAAATATCCGATGTCACAAACAGATCCGCATCCGGGTTTCCTTTTCCTGAAAAGGAGATTTTTCGAACAGAAACAGGGGCCGGATCATCCTGAAGAACTTCTTCAATTTCCTTTGAATCCTTGTCGTAGATTAAGATACCGCGTTTGCGAAGACCATGAATGATTTCACACTTGGCTTTGGCGATATTATAACGATTGCCAAAGTTTTCCATATGGGCCGAACCGATCGATACAATCGCAGCGATATCTAAAGGCGCAATAGAGCAGAGAAAATCAATTTCTCCATAATTTTCCATTCCCATCTCCAGAACTGCAGCTTTGGTATCTTCTTCAAGATCAAAAATGGTTAATGGAAGACCAATTTCATTATTATGATTGCCCTGCGTCTTGATCGTCGGATATTTTTCAGAAAGAATGCTTGCGGCCATATCCTTGGTACTTGTCTTTCCATTGCTTCCGGTAATCCCAATCGTTAATGGATCAATTTCACTCAGATAGCTTTTCGCCAGTTTCTGCATGGCAGCTAACGGATCCCGAACGAGAATCAGGGGAATAAAGTTTGGATACGGAATCCGATCAATCGCCCACAAAGCCGCAGCAGCGCCATTTGTATACGCCGGAGCTATAAAGTCATGACCATCCACTCGGGCTCCTTTTAATGGAACATACAGATTTCCAGGTTTTACAGTTCTTGAATCAATCGACACTCCGCAAATGCCTGCGTTTTTATCATCAGGCTGATTGAGTATCGATGCGTCGAGTACTTTTGCAATATGTTTAAGAGTTCGCTCTATCATCTAACAATCCTTTTCTAATCCTGTGGGTTTACACGATAAACCTGCCTCAGGAGTATTTTATCCTTTCTGAACGGACAATCATCATCCCTGAACCTCTGGGCGATGGCTGATCATGAACTTAGGTCAGTTGCCTGCCAGAACAGGACAGATTCAGGCCATTTCTCCTGATTTTTTAATTCACAGGGCAGTATACCGGAATTATACGCATCTTTTGACCAGAAATCATGAAAGGACAAAATCTCTTAGAAACCATTTTCGGCGGACCAGATTTCAGACCTTTTTCTCTGAGGTCATCTGCCGCTCTTTAATTCCTTTCACTTTCATGATTCCTTCTGGTCTGATCGTCCGAAACCTTCCAGATCAAGAAGTTTTTGTTTCCTGAACAGTCCGCCGGCATAACCGGTCAGTTTACCATTGCTTCCAATGACTCTATGGCATGGAACAATTAATGAGATCGGATTGTGCCCGATTGCATTTCCTACTGCCTGAGCTGACATTCGGGCTATTCCTTTTTGTCTGGCGATGATATCAGCAATCTGCTTATAGCTCATCGTCTGCCCATAAGGAATCTCTAACAGAATATCCCAGACTGCTTTTTGAAAAGCGGAACCCTCTAACAGAATATCCGGTCTGAACTTTGGATTCTGACCAGAAAAATACAGATCAAGCCATAACGCAGTCTGTTCAAAAACTGGAAGATCTTTTCTTTCGTAAATCGGATCTGAAAGCTTGCCAGGATACTGCAGCTCATATTTCTGATTTTCAAACCAGAGCCCAATCAAATGTCCATATCTGGCTGCCATTGTAAGCCGTCCAAGACAGGATTCATAATACTGAATATAAATAATATAGGAGTCCTGAGTGACAGAGTTATTCATAAACGTTTCCCTTTTATATAAATTGATATAAATGGCGGCAGACATTGACCATTCGCTTCATCTCAGTCATTGATGTTCTGATATCTGCTTTCCAGGATCAGAATTTTTCGCCATCTGTACTTGCTGGTTTTATAATATCTCAAACTCGTTTCCAGAATTTTCAGATTGTCCTGATCCCTTTGCCCGCAGCGATTCAAAAACAACAGGAAAAGCTTTACTGAATTCACTCTTGAAAAATCCGACTCAACTTCCTGTGATGGTCTCAAATGAAAAGTCTCACATTTCACACAAATTGGATCACATAAAATAACTTACTTTGGTTTATTTTAAGTTTATTTGTGTGATTTCTGCTTTCGATACAAATGAGTCCTGAATATATGCCCGATAGGTATCGCATCTATGAGCTTAAACTACGCCCAAAGAAGCAGACAGCACCATAATGAGGAAAAGATGGGATTATTCATTTCAGATTTTGTTGCGAGTTTTGCCGTAATCTGGTCAGAAAATGATCAAAATCCCCCTATGAGTGGGGACTGCATCCCTTGAAATCGCTGTTTTTCATCCTTTATCACACTGTTTCCCACACTTTTGTCTAGAAAGTGTGAATATGGCTATGCTATAATCTTGGTAGCAAGGAAGAGACCCTTGCCGGTATGTTTATCATGCGATATTCATACTATTTTCTATCCCCTTAATAGTAGAGAAGTCAGGCATCCCCTTAGCCTGACTTTTCTCTACTGTACCGTTAAAAATCTAAATTGTTAAAATCTTTAAACGCAAGCCGGTTTCGACTTGTGTTTTTTTGTTTTTTACGATTTCTGGTTTTTCGAATACAATAAGCATAGGTCTTCATTGAAATCGAATTGCTGCCCAGTCGTCTGTCCTGATGGTACCTGGCGTTGGAATTCAGGATCCATTTTCTGATTAAGGGATTTGTTTTTACAGATTTATTGATAACTGGCTGATATTTCATTCATGTCTGATTCAGGTTCCTGATTCTACGCAGCAATCGATTCGTTCTAATTCAAAGAAAGGAGTCCTGATTATGGACTGCATATTCTGTGAAATCGCCAATGGCAATATTCCAGGAAAAACAATTTATGAAAATGACGAAGTACGCGTTATCCTCGATATCAATCCGGTATCGTATGGTCATGCGCTCGTTTTACCCAAAACACATTGTGATTCTTTACTAGAATGTTCTGAGAAAACCCGTAATGCGGTTTTTGAAGCAGCTCAGAAAGTTGGACGTCATATGGAAGACGTTCTTGGATGCGATGGAATCAATGTGTTAACCAACATCCGCGAAGGCGCTGGACAGACAGTCAATCACTTCCACGTTCATCTGATTCCCCGCTATACAAAAAAGCAGAAGCCTGATCAGCTCATCCTTGAATTCGGGGAAAATGATCCAATGGATCTTGATCAGATTGCTTCTGAACTGATCATTAAGGATTAAACAGGTCCAGGATTACAAAGGGGCTGTTAAATTTCGACTGATTTTTCATCAGCGAGATTTACAGCCCCTTTTTCTATGCTTTTTATCTGATTCAATCCTGTTTTATGATGTGTTTTTCCGCTCAAGTCAATTTTTGAACGCACTGAAAAGAGCCAAAACTCAAAAAGACTGTTTATAATCTTTTTCAGATTTCGCTTTTCTGCTCCTTTAATTTTCCATAACGTTCGAGTTCTGGGCAACTCATCCGATTTCTGTTGTTTAATTTTCTGATATTGTGTCCCATGGCCACAATAAGCACCTCAAATTTTACGTTTTCCAGTCCCCGGCGTCTCAATCGGCTGTATCTGTAGTTTTCTTTAAGATCTCCGAAGGTTCCTTCCGCCTGAATGCTCCGGCTGACCATAATCTCATGTCCTGCATCTGAAGACATGTTCTCCCG
>NZ_MPJW01000278.1 GCF_001945525.1 Ileibacterium valens | reverse complement strand
CATGTAATTGATCACCTTTCCGGTACCTCCTGTTCTCCTCAGATTAAGGAGCAGAAGATACAAAAATAGTGGCAACTTTTCAACCGATATTCGTCAAAAAGTAGCCACTTTTAAACTAACAAATACATCTGGCCAATGGATTCAGCTCCAACTTATGGAACTGATGGCCATGACATGAAGTTTGGTTATGGAGTAAAACAATCGGATGGCAGCTACAACGAAGACAATAAAAATCAGTTTACTGGATTAAATGGTGAAGGGACATCACCTCTAGAGGAACCAAAAAACTTTCCACCATCGGATGATGGAAAAAATCATAACTCCTACTTTGGAATGTCCTTTTCAGCGGATTTTGTTATTGATCCAGGATATGCTGGTCCACTGCGTTATTACTTCTACGGGGATGATGACATGTATGTCTTCCTTTCCAAAGTAAATAACTATGGAACAAGCCATGAAAACCTCTCTAACACCACTCTGGTTGCGGATATTGGAGGAGTTCATTCTTCAGTGGGTATGTATGTTAACCTCTGGGATACTGTAAAGCAGATTTCTGGTCGGACGGAAAAAGGAATTCTTCCTTATCACAAAGCCGATGGAACAGAAAATGAAGCGGAGTATTATCGTCTGACATTCTTCTATACCGAACGCGGAGCTTCAGGTTCTTCCTGCTATATGCGGTTTACGCTTCCATTTGAAGAGTTGAAAACCGTTCCGATGAAATACACTGGAAATCTTGAAATTGAAAAAGAAGTGAAAGTTCAGATCTCTGATGATCAGGAAATTCATCCTGATCATGATCGTGATTACACCTTCAAACTGGAACTGAAAAATCCAGTGACTTTAAGTGGAAAGCCAACTCAGAAGTTTGACGAAGGAACAGATCTGGTTAACCGTTATGGATATACCATTTACGATGCAGATCATAATAAAGTCAGTGATGGATTTGCCTATGTGAATTCACAATTCAATTTGAAACATGGACAGTATATGCGCCTGGAAGGTCTTCCTGAAGGCACTTTATACCGTGTTTCCGAATTGAATGAAGATGGTTCGATTATCACTACCTTTGCCAGCGGTAAGGTGGTTGTGGGAACTGACCAGAAGGAAATCTTCACGGATTACGAAGAAGGAAAGGTCATCGAAGGAGCAACACAGGAGAATAACTACGTTAAATTCATTAACGCCAGCGCTCCTGGTTCTCTGACTCTGTCTAAAGCTGTTTCTGGAGACAGAACAACCGATACCTTCTCATTTGAAATCGATCTGAATTCGGTTGATAAGGTGACGAATATTAAAAGCCCATTGCCATCTGTTTCCTGGATGAAAAATGGTGTGGAACAGCCGGACTTAGTGAATTCAGAAGGTAAATATACTTTTGAATTAAAGCAGGATGACAAGATCGTCGTGTACAATCTGCCAAATCATACCAGCTACAAAATTCAGGAAAAATCAGATGATTCCTTTGTCGTTGAAGATATCACGGTCAATGGAAACAGTGCTGGAAATACAACGACGACAGTTAATCCAGAGACCGGAACAGTTGAAGGAATGATTTATGGAGAATACACTCCTGAATCTCCAATCACGGATAAAAACCGTCCTCAGGTTTCTGTACACTATCACAACCGTTTTGAACCCAATGGAGCAGCCAGCCTTGAAGTGACCAAACACCTGCAGGGCCGTCCTTCCGTATTGGGTGAAACGTATGAATTTGTTTTAAAACCTGTTAATCAGGAAGCAAAAGATAAGTTTGGCAAAGACTGGACCAACCGGGCTGCCGTTGAATTTGAAGAAGGATTGACAAGCCAGAAAGCTCTGTTTAGCCCAATGTCCTTTGTAGCGAAAGACATCGATAAAACATTCGAATTTGAAGTCAGCGAAATCATTCCGGATCAGCCTTATGAAAATATGGAATACGATCCAACGGTTTATCAGGCCATCTTAAAACCAGTTCAGAATGAATCCACAAAGGATATCGATGTGAATATGGAAATTATAAGAGATGGTCAGGCTGCAGACAGTCTTGAATTTACGAATGTTTATTCACCCATCACGACATATCGAATTGGTTTTAATAAGGAAATTATTGGTGAAGGTCAGCCAGGAGACCAGTACGTCTTTAAAATTGAACCCGCATCACTAAGCCGGGCTAAATCGGATCAGGCTTCATCTACTCCGATGCCTAAAACGGATGAGGTCGTTATTAAGTATGATGGAACAGAAAGCGTAAACCGCAGCTTTGATCCAATTACTTATGAAGAACCGGGTCTCTATCACTATGTCATCACTGAAATGAAGACCAATGAGATCGATAATATCGTTCTTGATAAAAAGGAACACGAGGTAACAATTCGTGTTGAAAAAGATAAAGATGATCAGGGTGTTGAAATTCTTGAAGCATCCATGCGTACCACCAAAGATATCAATGGAAATCTGATTACATTCAAGAACTACTATCAGAATACGGATGTCGAAATTCCAGTAACCAAGCATATGGAAGGAAGACAAATGACGGAAAACGATGTCTTCCAGTTTGTTCTTCTGGATGAAAATGGAAATCGCGTAGATACTCTGATGCTTCATGGAAAAGAAGGAGAACTTTCCGTTGAAGGCAAGTTCAGACCTCTCAATTACCAGAAAGTCGGAACTCACCGATACACCATTAAAGAGATTGCTGGAACAGATCCTTCCCTAACATATGATTTAACAGAATATGAAGTTGTTGTAGATGTCAAAACCCAAAGCGATATTGATTTTTCTGAAGATTATTCGCTGGTCTATGAAGTAACAGTGACGAAGGATGGAAAACCGTTTGATGGAAATTCAGCCATCTTTACAAACAAGTTCAATACTTTCCTTGAATGGGCACCAACTGTAACTAAACAGACGGTGGGATCTTCTCCAGCTGGATACAGCTTTACGATGGATGTTGAACGTAAAGAGGACGATGGAATTGTTCTTCCTGTGGATGAGAATGGCAATCCAAATCTGAATGCCATCAGTGATGAAAACGGACATATTTCTTTTGCCAATATCAAATTCACCAAACCTGGTGAATATACGATCACTGTAAAAGAAAATACCCCGGAAACTCACATCAATGGTTTTGCAAATCAGATCCAGTACGATCAGAAGATTATCAATCATCAGCTTGTAATCGAAAAAGATGAAAAAACGGGCCTGTTAAGTATTAATACTGAAAAATCAGAACTTCCAAAAGAGAACGAAAGTATATTCACGAACGATGCCGGTCTGCAGATTTCAAAAGAATTAGCGGCTGGCAACAACGTGACATTAACTGAAGATGATTTGAATAAAGAGTTCAGCTTCAAACTGACACTGAAAGATTCAAATAATCAGGAATTTACGAAGACTCTTAAAATGGTCAAGGTAATCAATGGAATCGCTCAGGTTCCAACAGATATTGCATCCAACTCTGTTCTGAAACTGAAGGGTGGAGAATCTTTACGTCTGTATGGTCTGCCAATTGGAACGAAATATACCATTGAAGAACTTCCTGCAGAAGGATACGTATTAGTGAATGATTCTTCTGAAGGAATAATCGGTGTGAATACCGAACTTATTCACAAATTCAGAAATACCAAAAAGGGAACGGATACAGCCCAGATTCAGGGTTACAAACGTTTAAGCAATACAGAAGGCTCGAACCGCGTACTCAAGGAAAATGATTTCCAGTTTGTTCTTGAACCGGTTAAGGCAACTGTAGAAAAAGAAGAAACAGATAAAGACGAAACAAACAAAGAAGAAAATCCAGAAACTGCTCCAATACAAACACCAGATAATTCAGCAACCACTGAAGGTACAGGAGCTGATGATGAAACTTCTGAAGAAACAGGAACAAATCTGGATTCTTCAAATGCAAATCAACCAGGGACTGAATCAGGTGCAGGTTCTGAAAGTTCAAATCCGGAAACTGACGGTGCCGAAAATCAGAACGCCAATCAGATTCCAACTCAGTTTGAACGCAGAATTAATCTGAGTTCCAAGCTGAAAAATCCAGTAGATTTAAAACCAGCTGAAATGCCGATGCCGCAAGGCAGTGTTAATAACAAACATACTGTAGGCAATAAGGAAAATGGAACGTTCATTTTCCCGGAAATTACATTCAAACAGGCAGGTACCTATACCTACCGCGTAACTGAATTTATTCCAGCTTCTCAGAAACCAGAAGATCAGATGATTTTTGATGAAGCTTCCTTCCTTGCGGTCATTGAAGTTGAACATACTCTGGATGATCAGGGAAATGTCAATGGAGTGAAAACCACTTCAATCAAGTACTCAAGAGAAAATGATAATGCAGAAATTGAAGATATTCTGTTTACCAACACCTACGTGGGTCTGCCGGATCTCGAAATTGAAAAGTTCCAGCAGATTAATGGTGGAGCTTTAACCAAGGATCTGCAGAACGTAAAAGCTGGAGATCTGATCACTTACCATTTACAGGTGAGTGTTCCAGAAACGGCGACTGCAGCAGCCAAGGATATTGTCGTTACTGACTTTATCCCAAATCCGGATCGCGGAAGTGATCTGGATGCCAGACTGACTTTCTTGCCAGGCTCTCAGGGGAATGGATCATACAATGAGAAAACCGGTGAACTTCGCTGGACTATTGATTCATTGAGTCCAGGCGCATCCACGACGGTAAAATTTACTGTGATTGCTCCATCGGTTAAAAACCGTACGACATTCACAAACATCGCACAGGCTGCTTATGGAAATAACCCAGGCGGTCCAAACGAAACGACCAATACCGAACAGGTAACTGTTCAGATTGATCCAACCGTACCAAATTTAGGAATTGAAAAATTCCAGATCATCAACAATGGTGACAAACAGAATGGCGAAGATCCAATCTGGGTTGAAGCCGGTGATGAAGTCACCTATGAATTGCTTGTAATCAACACTGGAAATGCTGATGCGATCAATGCGGTAGTTACGGACGTAGTTCCAGAAGGTCTTGAACTGATTGAATCTTCTTTAGGCCAGGCTTCTTATGATGAAAAGAGCAGAATGATTACCTGGAATTTACCTGTTGTGGCAAAACAGAGTTCAATGATTGTCTCCTTTAGAGCAAGAGTTCCACAGGTAGACAAACCAACTCTTTATACCAACCAGGGATTTGTAAAGTATGAAAACAATCCAGAAGATCCAGATGAAAAGATCCCATCCAATATCGTAAAGATCGAAACGGATGTTCCAGATCTTGAAATTCAGAAATACCAGGCTCTCAACAGTAAAGAACCTGAAGATTTCACTCAGGATATTCTGACGGCTGTCAATAAGGATGTAGTGACCTATAAGCTTGTAGTTACAAACACAAGTAAAGTCAAAGCTGAAAATGTCATCGTAAAAGACGTCATTCCAGCTGG
The DNA here is from genome assembly GCF_001945525.1 of Ileibacterium valens. Taxonomy (GTDB): domain Bacteria; phylum Bacillota_I; class Bacilli_A; order Erysipelotrichales; family Erysipelotrichaceae; genus Ileibacterium; species Ileibacterium valens. The sequence continues at coordinate 3,879 of NZ_MPJW01000278.1, read as the reverse complement.
ACTCAAGTATGTAGCCAATTCTGTTTCTGTTGGTGGTAACTATGTAACTGCTGAAGATCAGGAGATGGTGATCTGGAATCTGGGAACCTTAAAACCAGGAGAATCCAGAGAAGTGACTTTCCAGGTTAAAGTTCCAGTGGTTGATTCCTATACGAAGTGGACCAATATGGCTTCCACTGCGTTTGGAAAAGATCCTGAAAATCCAATTGAAAAAGATTCAAATGAAGTTATTGTTCAGACCGATGTTCCAGAACTGAAGATTCATAAGTTCCAGAAGATCGATCAGCCAGAAAATGACTTTGTCGATACACCAGTTACCGGTGAAATCGGCGATAAACTGATCTATAAGATTGTTGTTGAAAATATTGGAAAAGCGACGGCTACTGATGTAGTGATCACTGACCAGGTTCCAGCAGGATTAATTCTCGATAAGAATTCGATTACTCCAAAACCAGTCAGCGTGGATGATAAAACGCAGACCATTACCTGGAATCTAGGCGATCTGAAAGTCGGTGAAAAACGCTCGGTAGAATTTGCGGTAGAAATTCCAAAAGTCAATGTCGAAACTACATGGACCAATGGAGCCAATACATCATTTGGCAATAATCCGGACAATCCAGGAAACTCTGAAAAGCCTGAAACTCCGGATAAACCAAATGATCCAGAAAACCCTGGAAATCCCGACAACCCAGAAAATCCGGATCAGCCAAATGATCCAGAAAATCCAGGAACACCGGATAAACCAGATACTCCACAGGATCCAAATAAACCAGTAGATATTCCTTCGAATAAGGTTGATGTTTCTGTTAACCTGCCTGCTCTTGAAATCGAAAAGCTGCAGGGACTGAATATGGAAGTCATCGATATCAATATGGCTCAAAAAGAAGAGCTGAATGCCAAGGCAAATGATATTGTGACTTACTTCATTCGACTTACCAGCAATGGAAAAGCGGCTGCCAAAGATGTCAGAATCAGCGATGTCATTCCTGAAGGACTGATCCTTGTAGAAGGAAGCATTTCTGATGGTGGAGTGCTCAATGGAAATATCGTGGAATGGACAATAGGGGATCTGAATCCTGGTCAGAGTGTTGTTCGCTTTTTTCAGGTCAGAATTCCTGAAATCAAGGAAGCTTCCACCTGGGTAAACGTGGCTTCAAGCGTTTATTCCAACAATCCGAATAATCCTGATGGATCAAATGGTGCAGATAAACCATATGCTCCAGTCGATTCCAATGAAGTCAAAGTCAATGCCAACATTCCTAAGCTGAAAATTCAGAAGGAACAAAAGGTCAATGACGGCGAGTTCACTACAGATATTCGACCAGTAAAACCAGAGGATGCAGTGACCTATCAGTTAAGCATCACCAATGATTCTGCGGTGACTGCTTTGGATGTCACGCTAAAAGATAAGGTGCCTTCCGGTCTTGAACTGATCGAAAATTCCATCAGTGATGATGGCCAGGCAAAAGATGGAGAAATCATCTGGAAACTTGGCGATATCAAAGCTGGAGAAACACGGAAAGTGACATTCCAGGTCAGAGTGCCAGTTGTAGAAGAAAACACAAAATGGACCAATGTGGCTTATATAAGTTATCCAAACAATCCGGAAAATCCAAAGGATCCACAGGATCCAACAAAACCGGGCGGACCGGATAAGGAAGATCCATCCAATGAAGTAACCATTGAAACTGAAGTCCAGGCTCCAGCAGTAGATTTGATCAAACAGCAGTCCAAAAATGGAGAAACTCCAACTACTTCAAAACTTGAAGTCAGCCAGGGCGATGTAGTGACTTATATCCTGACAGTCTTCAGTAAGGGAGTAACTGCAGCTGAAAATGTACGTATTGAAGATGTGATTCCAGAAGGATTAACCTATGTTGAAGGTTCAATCTCTGAAGGTGGAATTGTCGAAGGAGATACTCTGAGCTGGATGATTCCAGTTCTTGAACCAGGTGATTCCTATCAGGTTTCCTTTAAAGTGCTGGTTCCAGAAGTAACCAAAACAACCACATGGAAAAACATAGCAGGTGCAAGCTTTGGCAATGATCCAGAAGGGGATAAAACCTATCCATCCAATGAAGTAGAAATTGAAGAACCGATTAATCCAGGAAAACCAGGAACTTCTGGAAATCCACAAAAACCAGATCGGCCAACTTCTTCCTTCAATGGAAAGCCAACCACTGGAAAACCGGCCAATACTGCAACAGAAACAAATCCAACCCTTTGGATTTCAGCTATGATCACAGCAATTGTTACAGCCGGAACTCTGTTCTTCGTATCTTTCAAACGAAAGAAAAAGAAAATGGAGTCCTAGTCTGAAAAAAATCCAGAGACGACTTCTATAAAGCTGTACCAAATCAATTGAATGAGATAAATATGAACAAGAAAAGCATGAATAAGAAATGCAATTGAATCATCGTCTTGTTCATACTCAAAAAATGACCTGCATTCTTACATCCACCAGATGTCTGAATGCAGGCTTTTTTTGTGCCTGTTTTCGGGTTTACAGAGTACAGGCCAAAGAAAAAGAAAAAAATCGTTGATTGCAAGGATTTTAATGCCAGAAATTCAACTCAAATTGCTTAAATTGTCTGACTCGAAAAAGAATTACTAGGATAATCACATAAATCTTTGAAATTCAAGATCAAAAAGAGACAAGAAATCATACGAATCAACGAATTGGTAAATGAATCATTAAACAAAGATAACCGTAATCGGATGTTTTTTATAAAAAATACCTGAGAAACGTATACTTTTTCATATTTCGTTCATAACAGAATTTAAATAGAATAATTTATTTTAATGGCTTATTCCCATAAATTATTTTGCTTCCATGTTAATTTATCTAAAAATTCCGGATACTGAACAATTTGAGCAAAATTTATAAAACGTATATTAATCAAAAGATATAGTTTAAAACTTTAAAGTAAATTATTATATCCATATCATTCATAAATATATCGTTAATTACGACTTTTGATGTGAAATCTAATGATTATATAATTTAAAACACATGACCCAGTTTCCTGAGGTCAATCTGATTCCGATGATAATTGATCGGATAAATGAATAGAAAGAGGAGGGGATTGGAGATTCAAAACAGGGATAGGAAAGACAGAAGAGTTTCCAATGATCTTTCCGATCATCTGCATGATGCAAAATAACTCGATTAATCGGATTCCAAATAAATCCGAAATGAGAAAGAGAAATGCTGATTATTTTATTTTCAAAGGGGAATATCGAAAATAAAAGTTCTGTCTGATCAGCAATAAGCATTATCAGATGAATAAATAGAGAAGCGTTTCAGAAATCGATTGCTGCGAAAATCTGAAACTGAACATAAAACACAATGGCAAGACGAGTTAGGACAGAAGAAGCTTGAAGCTGTTCGTGGTTATATAAAAGCACCCATTTTGGGCGTCAAGTTGATTAACACTTGGTTATTTCAGCTTAACGCTCTGGGTGCTTTTTCTTTAACAAATTTGGTATTTAGTTCGATAACTTAAACAACTAAATATCATTTGTCAATCGATAAATAAAGGAGATTTTTTATGAAAAAAGAGAAGATTTATATTGACATTCTTCAACTGCTTAAAAGCCAGAACCTCGGATTTTCAGTACTCGAACAAATGATTCAGGAACACGAAAACAGAATTGAAATGATTGAAGAAACGATCTTAAGAATCAGAAACAATGAACTTAATGGAGCGGTTTTATATAAAGGTGTTTCGGAGGATCACCATTATATGTTTGAAGCCTACGATTCAGTAAGCAAACAAATTGTTCTATCCGATACCGACCTCAACTTTTCAACTTCATTAGTTGAAATTATTGATATAAGCCACTTCACATTAGGGAATTATGAGTTTCAATACTCAA
>NZ_MPJW01000063.1 GCF_001945525.1 Ileibacterium valens | reverse complement strand
AACTGGTCCAGGAAGAGAAGCCGCAGTCAGAGCACTGCAGGTGGCTGGACTTGATATTTCAATGATCAATGACGTGACACCTATTCCGCATAACGGGTGCCGTCCGCCCAAAAGACCCCGCGGATAATATAGAATATAGATGCTTAGGAGGTCTCCACACATGAATGATTATCAAGTGAAAACTATTGAAGAAAATAACCGATTGGGAAAATTTGAAATGAGTCCGCTTCCTGACCATTTCGGAATTACATTAGGAAACGCACTTCGCCGCGTGCTGTTATCTGCGCTTCCTGGAGGAGCAGTCTTCTCGCTTCGTATCGATGGTGTTTACCATGAATTTACGGGGATGGAAGGTGTAACCGAAGATGTTGCAAGTATCATTCTTCAACTCAAGCAGTTGATTCTGAAGATTGATATCAATGATAATGATATTTCGACTCTTCGCATTAAGCAGACAGGGCCTTGTACTGTATATGCACGTGATATTGAATGTCCTGAAGGTGTTTCCATTCTCAATCCGGATCTGGAGATCTGCACTTTATCCGCTGGAGCTGAATTTGATGCTGAAATTCGCTGCCGTTTAGGCCGTGGATATGTTGGCGCGGAAACCAACAAGCATATATATCAGAACGAAGCGCAGCCTCTTGGAATCATTTATACAGACTCCAAGTTCTCGCCAATCGTTCGTGTCGCTTATGACACCACTACAACGCAGGCAGAAGACAGACAGCCATTCGATACGCTGACAATGGAAATCGAAACCGATGGAACACTGACTCCATCACAGGCTCTGTCCATCGCATCTAAAATTCTGCGTGATCACATCACAATTCTGGCTGAGCTTAACGAAGTCGCAGTAAATACGGATGAAGAAACTGAAGAAGACAATTCAGACGAACTGACTATGCTTCAGAACAAGAACATTGAAGATCTTGAGCTTTCCGTTCGTTCCTACAACTGCCTGAAACGCGCAGGAATTACTACGGTTGAAGAACTGTGCCAGAAGACAGAATATGAAATGATGCATGTCCGCAACCTGGGTAAAAAATCTCTCAAGGAAGTTAAGGATAAAATTACCTCGCTTGGTCTTTCGTTTAAGGCCGGCTCTCAGGAAATCTAAACAGGAGTGTACAATGCAAAACCGTAAATTAGGCCGTACTTCCGATCATAGAAAAGCCATGCTTCGCAACATGGCCACTTCTCTGATCCTTCATGGCTCCGTGGAAACAACTGAAATGAAGGCAAAAGAACTTTCTGCAGTTGTGGATCATCTGGTTACTCTGGCTAAGCGCCAAGATCTGCATGCCCGCAGACAGGCAGCCGCTTATGTACGCAATGTGACTTGCGAAGATGGGAAAACCACTGCTTTACAAAAACTGTTCAACGAAATTGGCCCTTCCTATAAGGACCGCACTGGCGGTTATACCCGAGTGACTAAGACTCGTGTTCGCCGTGGAGATGCCGCTCCTATGGCTATTGTTGAATTTGTTAAATAAGAGTTTTTGAGTGTTTCTTATTTACCAAAATAACCAGAATATGAATTTATTTATTCAATAAAGTCTTCTTTCGGGAAGGCTTTTTTTGTTTTTGGACAATCACTCGATTCTGTTTCTGACATTTCATAATCCTGACTATCAATCAAACAAGCGACGGGATAACCATGCCGGTTTATGCTAAACTTTGGGTATGAGCACTATGGACGAATTAACCTGGTATGGAATCGTACACCAGGTACCCATCCTTCAGGCGGAAGGGTTAGATTATATGGAAGACTACCTGAAAACCCATTCGGTCTCCTCCTTTCTTGAAATTGGTACGGCAATTGGAAGAACCGCGTTAAGAGCGGCAAAGATTAATCCTAACTGCCGAATCATTACCATCGAGAGAAAACCGGAAATGATTCAGGAAGCCAGAAAGAATTTTGAAAAGTACGATACTGCACATCAGATTGAACTGATTGAAGGTGATGCCAGGGTTGTTCCAATCCCTGCAAGAACTTTTGACTGTATCTTTATCGATGCTGCAAAAAATCAGTACAGAACATTTTTTGAACGCTTTGCACCAATGCTTGAAAAGGACGGCGTAATTATCTCGGATAACATGAACTTTCATGGAATGGTTGATCATCCCGAGAGAACCAATAACCGTCACACCAGAGCCCTGCTTAGAAGAATTCGGGAATACAGGGAATTTCTTGCTTCACTTGAAGATTATGAAACCGAGTTTCTCGAGATAGGAGACGGAATCGCCGTCACCAGGAGGAAAAATACAGATGTTTAAGTTATTGCTTAAGGCTGGTGTACTAGCAGCCGGAGTCGGTCTCGTTCTGGGCGGACTGAAGAAACTAGAAGAAATGAACAGCGAAAAGGCCAATGAAGAACCAGCTGATCCAGCCCATGAAGCCAAACCTTCCAATATGCCAGAAACAGCTGTAAAAGCTCAGCCGCTCAACAGCACATTAGTGGATGATGAAATGAAGAGAATCGCTGATGAAGCAGAAGACGGGGCTGACGTTTATGCTGGAGTAAATCAGATTGAAGATTCACTCGAAGCCAAAGCTCCACAAACAGCGGATATAGAACCTTTAAACGAAAAAAATGTTGATCAGATGATGGACGTTTATGCTAAGGAAGCTGAAGATGGTGCTCATGTTTACGAAGGAGTCAACCAGATTGCTGATTCATTAGAAGCTAAAGCAAATCAGGAAGATGTTGAGCACATGATGAATAAGGATGCTGCTGAAGCCGAAGATGGTCAGAAAGTTTACAGCGGGGTTGAACAGCTCGAAAATAAAATTGAAGGTGTAAGAAGACCTGCCCATGCAAAGGCGGAAGCTTTTGATTCTGTACATGTTAGTCCACTGAATCAGAATGCAGTGGATGCGGCTATGGCTGCTGATTCTAAGGAAGCTCATGATGGCGGAAGAATTTATGCCGGTGTTCATGAACTGGAAAATGTTTTAAATGAATCGGATCTGCCAGCTGTTACTGGAGAAACAGTCCCAGAAGTTTATAATCAGGAACCTTCTTTCAATAAAAAGGATGGAGAATCAAAATGAAAGGCTGGATGAGCATTCTTGCTAAAATTGCCGCAGCTGCTGCTGTACTTGCTGCTGCTGCCGCCATCCTGTATCGTTTCAAGAAAAGAAAAGATCAGGAAGAACTCGAGCTTGATGAATATCTGATGAGTCCGCAGGAAGACATCGAACCAGTCCACACATTCTATGTTCAGGAAGATTTGGATGATATGCTTTCTGAAGACGCGGAAGAATGGAATGAACTCCCTGAAGATGAAAGAGTCATTGTCTCTTTCCATGTCGAACCAGCAAGGGTTCACGCTTTTATGGATTCTCTGGCTAAAATTGGCGTATCAACTGCATTTGATGAAGATAATCATATTCTTGATGTTTATGTTACCGGACCGATGAATGCAGATGAACTGCAGGAAGTCGCTGCTGAACTGCAAAGTGCAGCTAAATCAAATGATGTTTCATACGTAGGATATGCTTTTGAATAAGCATATCCTTTTTTACATTGTGAATTGATTAGAGTTTTCACGAAAGGACTCTTCAGATTTGTTTTAATCGAAGAAAACAAAATTCAAAATAGAGCAATTTATATAGGATGTAACCGGTTTTAGTAGGGGGTCTGCTTTCAGAAAGCTGACCATGAAAATGTATAATGGCTGAGAAACAGGATGAAAGTCAACTTGAATAAAGGACTCTGTTGTTTGAACAGCTGTACTGAATTTTCGAAGGATGAACTGGACTGATTTGTACTGTTCAATAAAAAATGTATTAATTTTTGTAAATTGATACAGATGAATTCAGGCAAAAAGTCTGTTTAAAACGAATTTGTGTTTGATTAGGTTTATTGGGTGATGAATACAAATGATCTAAAGCAGAATCGATTTGTACTATATAATTTCATCCCCTGCAGACATTCCTGTTTAATGCTGCAAATTGCTGATGCAGATTAATACAGCAAAAACAGCAGAAAACCTTTGAGGCGGATTCAAGCCATTTAAAACCATTTAAAGCTAAATGAATGATGTCTCATAGAAAGCAGAACATCAGATCTCTGCAAAGCAGAATCTGAATGTCGATTCAGAAAGGATACCATACATACATATATGGATGCTATTGAAGTAAACAATCTGACATTCAGCTATGACTCCGAAACAGATGTTCTAAAGGACATCTCACTGCGAATTCCTAAAGGATCCTATACCACGATTATTGGTCACAATGGGTCTGGAAAATCGACGATTGCCAAGGTATTGATAGGTTTACTCGAACCTCAGGCAGGAACAGTGAAAATTCTCGGAAGAGAACTGAATGAAGAAAATCTTTATGACTTACGCTCACATATCGGAATTGTTTTCCAGAATCCGGACAATCAGTTTATCGGATCAACGGTTGCAGATGATATTGCTTTTGGGCTTGAAAACCGACAGGTTCCTCAGGAAGACATGCAGGCGATCATTGAAGAAAGTGCGGCTAAAGTGGGAATGAATGATTACCTGAATGCAGAGCCAACCAATCTTTCAGGCGGGCAGAAACAAAGAGTAGCGATCGCCGGAATTCTGGCGGTAAAGCCAGACGTCATTGTCTTTGATGAGAGTACAAGTATGCTTGATCCTCAGGGAAAAGCATCAATTAATAAACAGATCCGGGAGCTGAATAAAAATAAGGACCGAACAATCATTTCGATTACCCATGATATGGATGAAGTCGCTCAGAGCGAATATGTCATCGTCCTTGAAAACGGACAGGTCATGATGGAGGGGACTCCTCAGGAAATTTTTGCGCACCAGGATGAACTTGAAAAGATGGGCCTGGCCCTTCCTTTTGCATTAAAGATTTCAAACCGGCTAAAGGACATGGGAGTTCTTGACCACGGACTTCTTTCATTAGATGAGGTGGTGAACAGTTTATGTCAATTGAAATCAAAGAACTGAAATATACTTATTCGCCAGGAAGTCCGTTTGCTCATAAAGCGTTAGATGGAATTAATCTTTCGATTCCTGAAGGACAGGTAACTGCAATTATTGGACAGACAGGCAGCGGAAAATCAACACTTGTACAGCATTTGAATGGCTTGCTCAAAGTTCAGGAAGGATCAATAGATATTGCAGGATATCATCTGGAACCTCAGATGAAGCTTAAGGAGATCAAGCAGCTCAGAAAAAAAGTGGGTCTGGTTTTTCAGTTTCCAGAATATCAGTTGTTTGAAGAAACGATAGGTAAAGATATCGCTTTTGGGCCGATAAATTTTGGGGATACTCCCGAAATGGCTATGGAAAAAGCAAAAACGATTCTTCCGAAAGTCGGACTTGATGAATCTTTGATTGAACGCTCTCCTTTTGATCTTTCGGGAGGTCAGAAGCGCCGGGTAGCAATTGCCGGCATTCTGGTTCAGGATCCGGAGATTCTGGTTCTGGATGAGCCAGCCGCAGGTCTGGATCCACAGGGGGCGGAAGAGATGATGAATCTTTTTATGTCCCTGAACAAGGAACAGGGCAAGACCATTATTCTGGTCAGCCACGATATGGAACATGTTCTTCAGTATTGTGATAACGTGATTGTTCTGGAAAACGGAAAGGTCAAAACATTCTGCGATACAAAAACATTTTTTAAACATCCAGAATGGATGAAAGAAATCGGTATTAATCCACCGGGAATTGTCACTCTCAAACAAAAACTTATGGAAAATGGATTTGTTATCGATCCGGAAATCTTTGATGAAGAAGAACTCGCTGTGGCGATTGAAAGTCAGGTGAAATCCAATGGGTAATATTGCGCTTGGCCGTTACATGGATCTCAATTCTGTCGTTAATAAGATGGATCCAAGAACCAAAATTATGGTTCTTCTGATCGTCATGATTGCGATATTTATTCCAGCTGGATTCTGGGGCTATATTCCGATTGCGATTTTTATTCTGGCTGCATTAAAGCTTTCCAAACTATCAATTCGCTTTGCGCTTCGAAGTATGAAACCAATGATGTTCATGATGGTTTTTCTGCTTGTCATTAATGTTCTGGTTATGAAAACGGGAACCCTTTGGTTTAAATGGGGCTGGTTTTCAATTTATTCCGATGCAGTCATTCAGACGCTGTACATTATTTTACGTCTGCTTTTGATGATCGTCATGACAACGATTCTTACTGCTACGACTAAACCGCTTGATCTGACATTAGGACTTGAAAAGCTGCTGAAACCATTCGAAGCCATAGGACTCCCGGCTCATATTATCGCGATGATGATTTCGATTGCGCTGAGATTCATTCCGACATTAATTGAGGAAACACAGAGAATTATGAATGCTCAGGCAAGCCGTGGGGTCGATCTGGAAAACGGAACATTAAAGGAAAAAGTTATGGCGGTTCTTGCTTTAATCGTTCCTTTGTTTGTTTCAGCCTTTGATCGGGCTGATCAGTTAGCCAATGCGATGGAAGCTAGAGGTTACGATCCTTCAAGACCAAGGACCCGCTATAAAATGCTGAAAATGCATTCGGCTGATTATATGGCACTTTGTATGGCGCTCATTGTTCTGCTTTCTGATATTGGATTGTGGATGGCAGGAATTTAGATTCGATGACTCAGAGATACCAGGTGCTGCTTGCCTATGACGGCTTTGCTTATCATGGATGGCAAAAGCAGATTAATGGTCTTTCGGTACAGGAGGTCATTGAAAAAGCGTTTGAAAAAATCCATAAACAGAAGACCTCAATTACAGCTTCCGGAAGAACGGATGCAGGAGTTCATGCGACTGGACAGGTCTTTCATTTTGATGCGGATGGAAAAATCAGTGAATATGGATATGAACAGGCATTGAATACGATTCTGCCCAAAGATATCCGCGTCTTAAAAGTTAAGAAAGTTTCTGCAGAATTCCATGCGCGTTTTTCAGCACGAGAAAAACGATATGATTATGTGCTGACCAGAAAAAAGAATGATCCCTTTTCATATCGATATAAAACAAAAGTAAGGGACAATATCGACGTAGATGTTATGCGAAAAGCGTCCAGGATTTTTCTTGGAAAGCATGACTTTACGAGTTTTACTCACGCAAAGATTCCGGAAAATAAACCAAGAGTCAAAGAAATACGAAACATCGTAATTACTGAAGAAGGTCAGGATATCCGTATCCGATTTGAAGCTGATGGATTCCTGCGTTATCAGGTACGAATGATGAGTGCAGTATTAATTCGGGCGGGTGAAGGAAAGCTGACTGAAAAACAGATCCAGGCAATGCTTGATGCCAGAGATAAGGAAGCAGTACGCTTTAATGCTCCTTCTGAAGGCTTATATCTGGTTAAAGTCACTTATGATCCAGAGTTTGCAATCAGTGATGACTCAGAAACCTGATGAACCAAATGGATTCTTTGTTGATATAATCAACCTGATATAAAACAAATAAGTCTAAGTTAGATCATTATAACTATAAGAAATGTCATAGCTGGCTTCAAAATGAGAATTTGAATACAAAAGCCGTCTGTTCATACAGGACGGCTTTTTGCTTTTTGGCAAAACGTTTCTGAAAGAGAGCCAATTTAAAGTCAAAATTTCGTTATGAAGAGTTTATCAAGAGTCAGTAAAGAGTTTCTCGAAGGAAGAGAATATTTGTAAAAACAGAAGTTAAAGGTAATAATCGAGTTATTCAGTTGTCATTTGACGATTTGAAACTTCGATCTGTTTTCAAAAATGTTCGAATTAGATGCGAAAGTCCATCGACCATTGAAGAATTTCGAGCGGCGTTCATTGACAAGAGATACCCCTTTGTTTATGATCATTGATGGCTGATCCTCAGCCTTTGAGCCCCGGTAATGCTCAATTAAACAGGAGGACATCAAATGCGTCAGACAACAATGGCTAAGCCTGCTGAAGTAGAACGTACCTGGTATGTAATTGATGGTGAAGGACAGACTCTTGGTCGTCTTGCAACCACTGCTGCCCACGTTCTTCGCGGCAAAAACAAACCGACATTCACTCCCCATGTAGATTGCGGAGATTATGTCATCATTATCAACGCCGATAAGGTAGAAATGACTGGAAATAAACTGAATACTGAAAAGTATTACAATCACTCCGGTTATTACGGAGGACTTCGTGTCCGTTCCGCTAAGGAAATGAAAGAAAAGTATCCTGTAGAATGGGTACGCAGAGCCGTACAGGGTATGCTTCCACATACAAAACTTGGTGATGTTCAGCGTCGTCATGTATTTGTATATGCAGGCAATGAACATCCACATACTGCTCAGCAGCCTGTTGAATTAAAGGTGAAAGGATAGGAACTAGGTAAATGGCAAAAAAAGAAAATTTCGTACAGTACCTGGGTACTGGCCGCAGAAAAGAAGCTGTTGCCCGTGTTTTCCTTCGTCCAGGTACAGGAAACATCACAGTTAACGGCAAGGAACTTAAAGAGTATCTTCCATCCGAAGTACTTCAGATGGTTGTTCGTGCTCCACTTGAACTGACTAATACTCTTGATCAGTTCGATGTTCTTGTTAACGTTGACGGAGGCGGATATTCCGGTCAGGCCGGAGCAATCCGTCACGGCATTACTCGCGCTCTGATGGAAGCAAATTCTGACTTCCGTCCAGCTCTTAAAGCCGCAGGTTTTGTTACACGTGATCCACGTGCTAAAGAACGTAAGAAATACGGTCTTAAGAAAGCTCGCCGCGCTCCGCAGTTCAGCAAGCGTTAGTTTATTAGGGTTTACCAGGCTATACTGTTATACTCTGACCATTATCCCGCAGACAAATGTCTGCGGGTTTGTGTTTTTTGAGCTGTTCGATAATATTCGATCAGTTTTTCCTGCTTCAGATATCAGGTGAGCCAAAACAGACCCAAGAGAAAAACCTGAGAGTAAGACCTAAGAAATACGAAAGGGGCTGTTAAATTTCGACTGATTTTTCATCAGCGAGATTTACAGCCCCTTTTTCTATGCTTTTTATCTAATTCAATCCTGTTTTATGATGTGTTTTTCCGCTCAAGTCAATTTTTGAACGCACTGAAAAGAGCCAAAACTCAAAAAGACTGTTTATAATCTTTTTCAGATTTCGCTTTTCTGCTCCTTTAATTTTCCATAACGTTCGAGTTCTGGGCAACTCATCCGATTTCTGTTGTTTAATTTTCTGATATTGTGTCCCATGGCCACAATAAGCACCTCAAATTTTACGTTTTCCAGTCCCCGGCGTCTCAATCGGCTGTATCTGTAGTTTTCTTTAAGATCTCCGAAGGTTCCTTCCGCCTGAATGCTCCGGCTGACCATAATCTCATGTCCTGCATCTGAAGACATGTTCTCCCG
>NZ_MPJW01000115.1 GCF_001945525.1 Ileibacterium valens | reverse complement strand
GCCAGACCGTCCAGGTAAGAATAGAAGATTTGGCGATACTGTTTAGGGGATTTCGAATGGGTCAAAATAACCACCTCCGAAATCCTTCGGATTATGGATTAGTTCCGAGCTTCGGTCTGTCAAGTGCCATATTCGGATAATTTATAAACTTTTGGAGCAACTCCACTGCTTGTGTTAAAAATCAAAAAAACGAGGAGCGAATTCCGCATGGAAGACACTCCTTAACTTAACGACATTGCTATTCTTCATCTATAGAAAGTTTGATTAATCAGGTTCAAAGCGGTCAACCAAAAAAAGCAATTGAAATGGCAAATCAGGAGATCAAGGATCAGACCAGCGGCAAAAAGAAAAGTTACTCAGTCAATCGGGTCGTGAATGCGATTGTTTTTGCAAAAGCGCATGAAGCAAATAAGAATGGAATTGCTTTGAAAACTGAATTAAAAATTCCGGCTGAACTTGAGATTGATCCACTCGATTTATGCAGAATTCTCGGAAATCTTCTCGATAATGCCATTCGTTCCTGCATTCAATTTCAAAAAGAAGCAGAAGCTGGTGATAGCAAGTATCTGGATCGTATCAATTTAGATCAACGGAAAACAGATATACAAACAGATATAAAGAAACATACGCCCATGATCGAACTGGAAGGTCGATTGCTTCGGGATCTGTTGGTGATTACCTGCAGCAATACGGCTCTTCAGAATAAGGAGAAGAAGATTTATGGACAGGGATATGGTCAGCAGATCTTACGATCGGTTGCCAGAAAATACGATGGAAATTTCAGTGGTGAATATGTTGGCAGCAATCGATATGAAGCCTTAATTCACTTGACGAATCAGAAGTCCGCTTCAAAACTTGAATTTTCGAAAGGGTTGGTGAATAACAGCAGCGTATGAGTATAGATTTAGAATTTTTCCTGCAATATTTTCTAGTCAGTCTGGATGGCTTATTTGTTGGAATTATGATGGAAATGGCTTTTGGAAAAAGTCAGACAGACCAGAAGAGATACTGGCTGAAAGCTGCAGGACGTGTCTTTTGTTTCTGGGTTTTAAGTCTTTTATTAGTCATGCCAGGATATCCAAACCGTGTCAGACTTCAACCGGTTGCAAGCCTGATCCTGAATCTGGTTGGAGTGTCCTGTTTAATTAAAGTGTTTTACAAAGCGAAGTGGAAAGATCTTATATTCTGGGTTTTTGTTTGTCAGATCAGCAACGTTCTGGCAGAAGTAATCGTCTTAAGCTGTATTCCAGCGAAAACTGTTGTTTCAATTGATTATTCTCAGGAAATCCATTTGCAGATTTATCTGATTGGAACCCTGCTGCTTGCTTTATTAAGACCAGGAATTGTCATTTTACTAAGGCAGCCGTTTATCAACTGGGATAAAATCGCAAAACCGCTTCTGTTAGCTATTATGGTTTTAGGTCCGGCTTCGATTCTGTTGGTACGAGTACTGCGAACTGGCGATAAAATGGTTGTTCGGTCTATCCAGATTTCCATCGCGTTGTTCCTGGTTGTGTTTGTCATCATTTTAATCGCAAGCATCATGGCCAGAAAAGCGACACTGGACAAACTTCGTCATGTAAAGGAAATAATGAGCTTTCAGGATCAGTATTTCGAAAGTCTTCGGGAAAATGACCTGAAAATTCAGAAAATCCGTCATGATTATAAGAATGTTCTGCTGACAGTAAGCGCCTTGTTAAAACAGGATAAGGCACATCAGGCTCTTGAAATTTTACATTCACTTCAAAAAGAACTGGATGCTCCTCTTGAAGATGAATCACTGCAAAAGCTTGAGCAGATCCAGGCACAGCTGCTTGAGATCGAAAATTCGTCAATTTCAACGAAGCTTTCTTTGACTGGCCGGCTGTTTAAACGCGACCAGGTCAGCTCCTCATAAGGTTCACATGTTAGGTGTCCATTCGGGAACAGCTGTTATTTGGCGGATAGCTTTGCAATGAGAAATGGATATAAATTCATTTCAAAACACGGATAGGATTAAAGCCAGAGATCGAATGGTGATCGCTGGCTTCATTTTTTTTCAGAATACTTTTTTATGATTCAAAATACGTTGAATATCAGGACTGCTTTTTTCTTTTAGCGATAATATCGCTGATATCGAATGGTGTGTTGTCTTCAGGCCTTTCATAAACGTTAATGAACGGAACATCTTCAACCGTTCGAAGTGGGAATTCGGATTTTGCACTGATTTTATCCCATGGACAGAAAATCTCACCAATATTCATTGCGTTAATGCCTTTGTGTTCGGAAAGTGGCTTAGGAGTTCGCCCATTGCAGCTCATGAGCAAACGATAGCTATGTTCAAACAGTTCAGGATTTTCCTTGAGATCGATAATTCTGATATTTCCTTTGGCGCTGACACTTCGGTAGTCATGTTTATGGCCTTTATATGGATGATCAAAGAAGTCATTCCAAGCGTACAGCTGTAAGGTCACTCTTGGATCCTTACGCATCAGTTCGACTTTATGTCCACGCTTCATAAAGTGAATATAGAAAGTAATTCCATCATCAGAACATTCATAACCAAAGTTCACTGGAACGCTGTAT
Source organism: Ileibacterium valens (assembly GCF_001945525.1). Taxonomy (GTDB): domain Bacteria; phylum Bacillota_I; class Bacilli_A; order Erysipelotrichales; family Erysipelotrichaceae; genus Ileibacterium; species Ileibacterium valens. Next base: position 38,187 of record NZ_MPJW01000115.1, on the reverse strand, counting down.
GGATATCCATCATCGTCATTAAGCGACAGGACAACCACTTCGAACATATCAAGCATCGCTTCAATCAGATCGGGTTCGCAGACTTCTCTTTCAAAATGAATCATTTTTCCTTCCTCCAGATTAATTTCTTTTTCTCTCTTTGCAAAGATTCTTGGTCATTTCTATGGACAATTACAATATACCGTGTTGAGCAATGTCTTCAAAACAAATTCTGTTTCTTGAAGTCAAATTTTCTGATCGGATAAGAAACAGACTTCCTGTAGTAAATCTCATTTCAAGATTCATTCATACAGATGATAATTTTTCCTTCTTGGTTTACAGGTAAATGCCTTGTCTGTACCTTATTCATAATTCTCTTCTTGCTGCTAACTTTCCTGTTCATAACTTTTTTATTCGTAATTATTTTTTTTTCAGTGATCAAAATCCGGTGTATAAGAAGGCATGAACAACATTCAGAAACTGTTTGGCAGTCTGACTTTGGTTCTTGTTTTTGGATACTCCTGGTGGGGAAGGTATCAGCCGGTTTCGCTTGATCGCGCTAGTCCGCTGTCTTTGCAGGCTGAAATTAAAGGAGAGGTCAATCAACCTGGAGTTTATGAGCTAAAGACAGATGCAGACATCGAAAAACTGATTCAGGTCGCTGGAGGAACGACAGAACAGGCTGACCTTTCTTCCATCGCATTGATGAAAAAGGTGAAGGATGAAGATGTCATCGTAATTCCCAAATCACAAACGAAAGTGCAGAAAGCAAAGATTTCGATCAACTCAGCCTCGTTGGAAGAATTGATGACTCTTAGCGGGATTGGTGAAAAGATCGCTGGACGAATTATTGAGTATCGTGAGAGTCAGGGATTTCAAACGCTGGAAGACATTATGAATGTGAAGGGTATCGGAGAAAAAATGTTTGAGCGAATTAAAGAGGAAATCTGTCTGTGAATTCGCTGATTTTCCTTTTTGCGTTTTTCTTCTGGGGGCTCTTATGGATTAGCGATCCTCTGATTCGTCTGTTTTGTGCTGTCGTCATTCTGATTTTTCTGGTTCTGAGATTTCGTCATGAGCGTTTGGTGATCATTGCGGTTGTTGTCTGGACTATATTAAGTCTCTTTTCAATCATCACTCTTGAGATCAACAGATCTCTTGAGATGAATGAACCTGAACCAGGAGAATATCTGGTGACTTCAATTCATTCAAATTATGCGATCGCAAGAAGTATGAATCCTTCTGGTGAGCTTAAGCATGAAGTTGTCGTCTATGAGAGTTCAGATCTGGTCTTTCAGGATGTTATCGAACTGAATCAATTTGATCGCATCGAATCCTTGAATAATCCCGGTGTATTTTCCTTTGAAAAGAGGATGAAGCAAAAAGGAATTGCATATTCATCTTCAATGAAAAATCAGAAAAGATTTGCAGACTCTGGTTCTCTTCGAGCGAGAATCTATCGTGCTCTAACAAATCGTTTTGATCCCGAAAGCAAGCAGGGAAAACTGATTCGATTGTTTTTCTATGGTATTTCCTTTAAAGAGGTTTCAGAATGGATCAGCCGAATGGGCTTACCGCTTTTAGGGTTATTTGATCTGATTCGTAAAGGCCTTAAAAGATTTCTGGATATTAGTTTTGTTTGTATGGACTGGATCGTTCTGGTTTTGATCGTCATCTATGGTGAATGCTTTTTTTGGAATACGGTATTGCTTCGCCTTTTTATCTTCACTTTGTTTCGAGTTCTTTTGAATAAACATAAAGACTGGAGAGTACCCTGTTCCTTAATCGTGTTTTTACTGTTATCTCCAAACGATTATTCAGAATTTTCTCTATGCCTTCCGCTCATTTTATGGCTGAATCGAAAATTTCAAAATAACTCGATATGTGCAAAAATTCAGGAAAGAATCAGCTTGCTTATGATGCAGGCGATTTATTTTTCAAACCTGAATCTATGGATGATTGTTGGTTATCGTAAGCTGAGATCTTTGTTTGGATTCTTCTTTTTACTGACGATTTGTCTTTTATTTGTTGAATCAGAATGTTTAACCAACTTACTGTTTGAAGTTTTGTCTGGAGAATGGAACTTCCTGAATTCGATGACTTTTCATGGAATGGTCAATCCATTGATCATGGCGATTTTTATTCTGACCTGGATCTATGGAGTATTTAAACCAGACAAGAAAACTCCAGTGATGTTTGCTTCGGCATTCCTGTTATATCTATTCTCGTTTCGGCTGGATCCATTTTTTCATGTTTATCAGTTGGATATTGGCCAGGGAGATTGTGCAGTCATCATTGAACCCTTTCAAAAGAGCGTAGTTATGATTGATGCGGCGGGCAATCGGTTTCGAAATAACAGTGAAAAAATCATTGTTCCGTTTTTGAAAAGCCATCACATTGATACGATCGATGCTCTGGTTATCTCTCATGATGACTTTGATCATTCGGGAAGCGTCGAGGATTTACTTAATCACCAGGACATTGAAATTAAAGAAGTAATCACTTCGTCAGATCAGAAAATCCCTGTTGATTATCCTTTTCATTCCTTAAGGACTACTTCACAGTCAGGAGTTCATTCAAATGCTATGCAAAGCAGTTTTTCAGAAACAGAAATAGACGAAGGAAATGACAAAGTAAACGGACAGATAACAGAACTGGATATAGACATTAATGATCTTTCATTGATCAGTTACTTTGCTTATGACAACTTTCGGTTTTTGTGGACAGGAGATGCCTCTTCAGCCATTGAAAGGGAACTGATCCATGAATATACGGTTGATGCAGATGTTTTGAAGGCCGGACACCATGGCTCAAATACATCGAGTGATCCAGAATTCTTATCAGAAGTAAAACCGGAACTGGCTTTGATTTCAGCTGGCAAGAACAATCGATATGGCCATCCACACATACAAACCTTAGAAAACCTTAAAGAGTCAGGGTGTGATGTTTTATCAACCGCAAACGATGGAGCCATTCATTTAAAAACGTTTAGAAACCTTATGATCATTGAAACGGATTCAGGATTGATCGGTTATATTTGGAAGTAACTAAAGAGAAAAAAGGCAGCTGCAGTTTGATGATCTGCGGCTGCCTTTGCTGGTGAGTGGTGATTATGGTTTAGATCAAATGAATACTTTGGATTTGACGATCAGGATCTGTCTGAATTCGCAAACTCAGTTCTGGTGAGAGTTACTTGTTTCTGGCAAATACCAGAATGAATGCAGACCAGACATATAGATCAATGCATGAGCCGGAACATGAGTGATCGCATTATAAACGTTATAAAAATCTCCAGCTCCTGAAGCGATATTCATTGCCCCAAAAACACCACAAAAAAGCAGTGTTGGATCAAAGAGATAAGATATATATGGAATGAATCCAAAAACAATTGTTGGTAATAAGCTCATGAATATAAAACGGGCTTTGGACATATCCTCAGTCCCAACGACAAATAGCATTCCCTGTGAGAGATTTTCATAAAATTCGACATCCTGCTTAAAGCAGATCGCATGCAGAAATTCATGAGGAATAAAAACCAGACAGCTGAGAAGAGCTCCAAAGATCAGCTGTATGGGATGATCCATGAATGGATAATCAGCTTTAGCGCTGACATATCCGATAATTAAGAATAGGACTGCCAGTATCAGGAGGCTGATCACTGATGCGAGCTTTGAAAGCTGTGAAACTGATTCAACTTCTTTGAATTGTGTACTTCCTGGGACATGTCTGGTGGGAAGATCACTTTCGTTGCCTGAATACTTGCCCTTTACTATAAACTTCATCATACGCCTCCTTTCGCCGGCCTACATCATACAGAAAAAAAACGATGAAAAAAACTGATTGATTCCAAAATCAAGTAATTTCTGTCAGCTTTATCGAAAACTGTATGGAAATTATGCGTTTGAAATTGGAAACAATCAAAACTGAATGTCAGTTTTGAATGAAAATATGATAATCATGATGAATGATCTGGCCTATATGAAAGTGAATGTATTCATCAAAAGCTATGTGACCTTTCCGAAGATAAAACTGAATATCAATTACAAAACGGAAGCTTTTCCGGTTGAATTGAAAAGACTTCCGTTTGATTTATTTTTTTATCCAAAAAGGATGTCATTGTTTGCAAATTTTGTTTATGAATATGAAGCTAAGCGTCAGAGCGTGCGTAGCTGTTTTTCATCTGATTGCTGAGTTCATAGAGAACCTGATCAAGAACTTTGGCGCTTTCGGCTTTTGCCATATCTGCCACTTCCTGATTGGCAGCCTGTCTAATTTCGATCAGAGTCTGCTCACTTTCATTCTTGTTTTTGGCAAGCAGGACATCATATTTATCCAGGATCTGATGACTCTTTGCAGCGACATTTTCCTGATATCGTTCAATGAAAATCAATGAATGAGAATAGGAAGCATCTGCCATAGCTCCAATTAAACGGCTGACCCAGTAGAAGTTGTCTGTTGAAACTTCTATGGTTGTGTTGCTGAGATATTCTGGCATTTCATTGACATTGGTATAGAACGGAATCAGTACATTAAAAGCATTGGATGCAAAAGCAACCCATTCAATAGGCTCCATATCTTTTCTAAGCTGAGAAACAGAAAGAAAAGCAGTTCGGTTAATTCCAATGGGGCGATACTTTCCACAATTCGAGCGGTCTCCATAATTCAGATATGGATCATAAGGAGTTCCCTGATAATGAGAAGACAACAGATATTTGACTTCTTCAACGGTAATCTTCTTTTCAGGAACCATGCTCCATGGCAGGGTATCGGATTGAGGGCCAAAGTCAGTTTCATTGACATCCCAGTTTGCTGCATGTGGATTTAAGCGGCGCAGCATATACCAGGCACGAGGCGTATTGTAGACATGGTCAGAATCATCTGCGGATCCAAATGCATCTCTTGGATTGAAGATCCCATTCATCGACAGGTCCAGATGAGCTTTTTTAACCAGTTCTGGTAAAGTGGCCGAGCAAATATAGTTGATCTGATCGCCCGTAGCGTCTTCAAAATCAAATGAATCGATACCCAGCTGGTTTGGCATGACGACGTATTCATTTGGATTGACTCTTTTAGCCATCCAGTTGTGACCACCGATACTTTCAAACCACCAGATTTCATTTTCATCGGCAAAAGCGATTCCATTCATTTCATAGGTTCCATATTTCATGGATAGTTCACCTAAACGGATCACGCCTTCTCTTGCTGAATGAATATAGGGCAGGGTAATGACAACTAAATCTTCTTCACCAATACCACCTAGAGTCTTGGTTTTTGGATCATAGACAACGAGTGGGTCAGCTCCTAAAACTCTTGGATTGGAAGTAATGGTTTCAGTAGCAGTCATCGATACTCCAGCGCTGTTAATTCCAGCTGCAGCCCAGATTCCCTTGCTTGAATCAACGCTTGGCATTGAGGTATAACGCATTGGATCATCTGGCAGTTCAATTTCAACATGACTGATTTTAGAAACATAGTGTCGAGGCTGCTGATCTGGCAAAACGACGATGAATTTTTTGGGGGAATAGGATCCAGCTCCAGTATCATCGTTTCGTGCGATCATGCAGGATCCATCATAGCTGGCCTGGGAACCAACCAGGATTGTTGTACAAGACATAATACTTTCTCCTTTTAGGCTTCAGAAAATAATAGTGATTTTCTAAAACAGCTTACAGACTCAAAAGCCAAATTTGATTTTGAATTCCAAGTTAATCATTAACATAAAAGCCGCCATTCCATATGGCGGCTTAGACTTGCGGCAAATGGCTTTGGTTGAAATCATCTTATCTTTCTTCCGGCTGATTTGCCTTAATGATGCCAATTTGCTTAATTTCTTATTGAAACGAATGTCCAATTGAATCAAAAAACAATTGTTCCAGCTTCTGTTTTCTGCAGGACCATGTAATCGAGCGATTTATCATGTTCGTGTTCATCATTTTCGAAAACAGGAGATCCATATTCATTTGTTTGGAGTTTTTAAGTTCGTAGATCTTTTAGGATGGTCAGATTCTTTTTTACGTTTTGAAGAAAACAGCGTCAGGACGTCATTTTCCAGAATCCTGCTCTTTCCGGAAGGAATGATCGATTGTCCGTTTCGGCTGATCAGAGTGATTAACATGTTTTCTGGCAGATTCAGCTCTGAAATTCTGTGGTTAATCCATTCATGACCTGGATGGATTGTGATCTCTTCTAACAGCTGATCATCACTTTGATAACTGGCTGCTGAAAGAATGAGCGAATCGCCCTGCTGAAGCAGCGTATCCCCTTTACAGACAAAACGTTCTCCATCTCTTTGAATCATAAGAGCAAGCATACCTTTTGGCAAAGCCAGCTGTGAAATCTTCTGGTTTACAAACTCAGAATCTTTCGCAATATACAGCCGAAGCAAAGAGATGTCTGGATTTTCCGCATAGTCATTAAAGGTCATTAATACGTTTTCCTTGTCATCAATCATGTCGAGCTTTCTGGCCGCCCAGGGAAGAAGCGATCCCTGAATTCCGACAGATAACAATGTAACGACAAATACGATTAAAAACAGATTATTCCTGATGATGACTCCGGCACTGATGGCCATGATCGCAAATACGCAGCTGGCCGCTCCCCTAAGGCCTGCAAAACTGACAAGAAGGCACTGGCGAATTGAGCAGCCAAAAGGCAGCAGAATCAAAAATGTGGCCAACGGTCTTGCGATAAATAACAGAATCAAAAAGATCATGCTTGCTAATGGAATGGCCTGAGGCATTCTTGAAGGAAATGACAATAATCCAAGCAGGAAGAATATCAAGATCTGGGCCATGGAAGTCAGGCCATCAAAGAATCCAATCAGGGAAGTCTTATGAGGAATCGATGAATTTCCTACAAGAATTCCCATCAGGTAGACGGATAAATAAGCATTTCCTCCAAGGACCTGGCTTACCCCATAACATAGAAGAACCATTCCGGTTAAAAACAATACAGAAAGTTCTGAACAGATCAGATCATTCATTTTCATGATTCGTGTGGTAATCACAGATGAAATCCAGCCGGCAAAAAGCCCAACTGCGATCTGCAAGCCAATCAGTATCAATATTCCATCAGCTGGCTGCTTTAAAAAAAGCATAATACCAACCAGAGTCAGCATATAGGCAATCGGATCATTGGATCCGGATTCCATTTCCAGCAGCGGGGCAGTTCGATCCTTTAAGTTGAGCTTTTTCTGACGAAGGATCGAGAACACGCTCGCTGCATCGGTAGAGCCTAAAACCGCACTGATCAAAAAACCGGTAATCCAATCAAGGCCCATAAACAAATGCATGCAGACCATTGAAAAGATGACCGTAAGCAATACGCCTAAAGTGGATAGGCAGGTCGCTTTGACTGCAATCGTTCTGGCGGCTTTCCATTTCAGGTTGAATCCGCCATAAAACATGATGAATATTAAAGCCGCAGAGCAGATCTGTTCTGCAAGCTGGTAATCAGAAAAGGGAATCTGAAGCAGGCCATCGCTTCCAAAAAGCATTCCGACAAGCATAAAGAAAATAAGCGCCGGAGTTCCAATACGAGCAGAGATCTTCTCTGACAAAACACATAAAAGCAGAATGGCCGCACAAAGAATAAATACCAAACCATCACCTCACTCTTTCTTCTATGCTTTTCATCGTATCGGACGAAAAAGATTCAAGCCAATCAGAAACAACTTTCTAAACTGTTTTTTTCTGGGCATTATGGGGAATTTCTTTGCCTGAATGAGGGCAGCCAAAAGAAGACGAGATGTGAATGTTTGATGACTTCACTCTCAAAACATGAGAATATGGAAGGGATGATTGCGATTATATATGGAGATGATCCTTCAAGAATGCAATATAAACTGGATCATCTCAGAAATGAATTTAAACCGGATGTTTACCTGCGTCTGGATGCTACAAAAGATGAACCCAGGGATTTCTATGCAGAAACCGTATCTGTTTCGTTGTTTCCGGAACGGAAAATGATTGTATTGGCGAATGCGGACTTTTTAAGCGCGAATGAACAGAGTCATGGTTATGATCTGGATAAAATTGCCGATCTGGATCTTGATGATGGATGGATTGTCTATATGCTCGAAAAGCCAAAGCTGGATGGCCGAAAGAAAAAGGTCAAGGAACTATCCAAAAAAGCCCGGATGATTGAGTGCAAGCTTCCGGAGGAAAAGAACATGCCTGCTTTGGTTCGATCCATGATTAAGGAAAAAAATCTGAAGATGTCTGAAGAAGCCATTCGCTGGTATATCGCTCATGCAGGAATGAAAACGGCGAAGATCTCTATGGAGCTTGATAAATTTTCAATCTTTGCCCTGGATGGAAAGGAATTAAGTCTTGAAGATGTCATGGCGATGACAACTTTAGAGCCTCTTGAAAATGTCTTCAAGATGACGGATGCATTATTTAACAGACAGGGATTAAAGCTGCTGGCCTTATACCGGAACTTTCGATTTACTGGAATGGAGCCAGTAGCCATCTGTGCTTTGCTGGCAAGTCAGGTCCGGTTTGTTTATCAGGTTCGGGTATTGATGGACTTGGGAATGGATCAAAACCAGATTGCAAAAGAACTGAATGCAAGTTCCGGAAGAGTATATAACACGAAAAAAAATGCCTCGCGCTTTTCTGCCAATGAACTGCTCAGTACCCTGAATGATCTGTCCTCGCTCGATCAGGCGATTAAAGGCGGAATGGTGGATAAGGATGAAGGATTTGAAAACTTCATTTTTGAAATCATAAAATCAAATTCGGCATCACTAAATGACACTCATTAGGCTGATTCTGGAAGTTTGCCCAGTTGTATCTGGTAATGTGATGGATTACCTTGTCTGCCATGGACCAATACGAAAGTTTGAACAAAAAGCTGATAATAAAAGACCGATAATAAAAAAACGATATCGAAAGATATCGTGATTTTTATTATCGGTTTAATAATCTATTCAATTTGAATTACTGAATAGCGTTAATCGCTTTAGCAAGTCTGGACTTCTGGTTAGCGGCATAGTTTTTATGCTTTAAACCTTTAGCAACTGCGGAATCCAGTTTGCTGCAAGCGGCTTTGTAAGCGGCAAGAGCTGCTTCTTTATCATTCGCTTCTACAGCGACCAGGACCTTTTTAATAGAAGTCTTCATTGCGGACTTCGCGGAAACGTTGCGCTTATGAGCTTTATTGTTTGTAAGAACACGTTTCTTCTGCTGTTTAATCTGCGGCATGCGTACACCTCCTGTCGTAATGCTTATGCATTATAACAAAACACATTTTTCAATGCAATGATAGCCCATGGCCTCTGCAGAGCATTTTTAGAGCTTTTTTTGATTTTCAGCCTATTTTTGAAAGATGATTCTGGAAAATGAACAAAAATCTAAGATGAAAGAAAAAGCCGGTATGATCTGGACGACTCATTCCGGCTTTAAACAGGTCAGGTTAGAGGTTTAAAAGGTGAGGATTAATGGGAAATGAATTAATCCATGGTCAATGTTTGTTGAGAATGTAATTATTTATTTTTTGTTTTGTCTGGAACTCGGCAGTGCGGTTTTAATCCTTGTTGAGGTTTTGTCATAATGCTAATGCCAGCAGATCATTCGATCAAAAAAGATTGTCAGGTAAAGGTGATCGAATGATCCTGGCAGTCAATACAGAATAAATGGTTTTTAAAAAGCCATCCGCGGACAGGGATTGTCATTATAATTTAAGGATGCGGTGAATGATTCTAACAGGATATAGAATCCTATTGTGCAGGATAAAGAATATTCAGCGCCATGCAGCATGAATCCCTGGCTGGATTTGCACATTTTCAGGATGACTTTTAACAGCTGATCATTCGTTTTTAATCTATCCATAATACCGGTACAAAACGCTGATACATATAAAAGAATACACACAAACGAATCATCAGGAGGGCAGGTAATTTTGAGATGGATTTTGATGATCCATCACATAAAACAATATGAAGCTATGTTACAGTTCATTGAGCCTAACAACTCAATTTATTTCTTTGTTTCAGAACAGTCTGTATAAAGGTTGTGAATTAGTTAATCATTAAAGCGTCAATTCTGCAGACTGCTTCGATTTTCATGTCAGTCTGGCCAGATCCATCTGCTGCAGGACGATACTTATCATTTTGCCTTTTTGATCGAACTTCCTGAGTTCGATTCGCCTGGAGACTAAAATCCATGGTCAAATCAATGGGGACCAGTCTGAGAAAACAGATTTAAGTGAAATAGCAATCAAATTCATTCTATGTATCATCAAGAATTTGTTGGGCTGCAAAATGATTTCAGAATATCCAGGAAGAGTTTAGAACAGGAGTTTTTTAAAATATCCTGGAAAATATTCAGAATGACTAAAAAAACATACAGAATGCTCATAAATATTCCTTTTGTTTTGAACCCTGCCTGTATGGACATAGACAAAGGTTGGAGTTCTTGTAAGATAGAGGAGAGCAGAGTTCATTTATATAAGAACAATGAGCAATCTGTTATACTTGAAAAACGAACCAGTTCAAATCTGGGAAATTGAATCTGGTTTATTTTATCTGCTGTTTCTGTTCTGACATTCAAAGTTTATTGATGAATCCTGTGATCAAAAACCATCTTTTTAACTGAACCGGGCAGAAGAAACAAATCTAAGCAGCGATAATCTCGAAAAGATCAATGTGTAGCAGACATTGGTCTTTTTTTCGTCTTTTATCATTCATTTCTGTCTGCACTTTTCTTGCTTGGTGCTTTTCTATTTCTTTTGCTTTAACTTTTCAGGTTGGGCACGATTTCTGAAACGTCAAAGGGAATCATCTGTTTTGATTCTGCCTGATTCGTAGGTTGATCATCATTTTTAATGTTGATTTCTGAATTCTTGTTTCAGAATTCGGATTTCTAATGGTTTGCTTTGCAATGGCTCTGTCATTTCTGCAAATCAAGGATCTTGTCTTCGTGTTGCTGTTGATCTGAATTGGATTGTCTTTGCAAAATTTGGCAGAAGTTAAGATCGAAGGGTTTCTTATTGCTGTGCGCAGCGGCCATAAATTAATCAGATATCAATCAATCAAAATCAATCAATCAGCCGATCAGACAATCCTTGGTTGTAAGCCATTGTGAATGTTGTTTCCTGGTTTTGCTGGAAGTCTTTGACTTGCAGCTCAAAAACAGAATTCTATGGGTTTGCCTTCGGTTTCTGAATTTTCCCTTTTAATTGATTGGATCAGATGGTTACGCCGTTATTACTGATCCAATGGGGAAAGAATGATCCTTTCAGAAATTTCAGGTGAATCAGTCATCTGTCTTTTGTCCCATACTGTTTTTGAGAATGATGTTTCTGAGTGATGCCGTTTTAGCTTCGAAAGGATGAATATGTCATTCTCAAACAGAAATCATCAGGACTTCCTTTTAATATTGAATGAATACATCAATATGCTTAAAACAGTTGGCAGGCTGCGAATGATTGTCTGTTGTCCGGTAAATGATCATTGGATTTCAATCATACGCCAGTTGAAAACAGGTCTGCCAAAGGGTAAAGCGTAGGAAAATCTGGGAAATTCGATTTAATAATTATCCATGTTTTCTTTTTCTTCTATGATCATTTCTTTTATAATCATTTCTTCTATGATCATTAGCTGCCATTTGTGATGTTTAAATGGTACTTTCAAAACGATCGAATGCAGCATTCAAATTAGCTTGTGTCATTAAAGGTTACTCATATAATTGTGATCCATGATGAGGATATTTAATCGGCTCTTTGTGAATCACTCAATAAAGTCCAGCAGCTGATTTCCGGATTCAAATGGATTCTCTTTATAAAAAATTGTCCAGTTAAATCAGAAAGCTTCATTGAAAGAAGAGCTAGCTAACGATCCTGGCTCAGTTTCAGTTCATCGTTTTCTTTTTGCTTTCCATCGATGACCCGTTCATCATGATCAATTTCCATTTGATGAATGGTTTTCATGAAATCCATGGAATCTCGTTGGATCTGCTCTTCGTGTTCTTCGATGCGGGCTTTCTTATCGCGAATGACTTCTTCATTGTGTTCAATGAGTTCCTGAACATCCGAGCGAATTCTTTCATTGGGTTCTCTAGGAATATCCTGATTCATCCCAGTTTTTGGATCGGCTGCATTCTGAAACATGGAAGAGTCAGAATCTTCAACAGTCACCTGGTCACGATCCGGATTTTCGATCACATAAGTTTCATCCGAGAGCTTGTTTTCTGGATTTGGCTTGACGTAATCGGTTCCTTCCGGATAAGTCCAGCTGGTATTGTCCGGTTTTTCCTGGCTGCAGTCTGCACGATCGGAATCAAGAATCATATCAGCTCTTGCTGCAGCGCGGGCTGCTTTTTTATTTTCTTTGGCTGCATTGTCTGAATCAATGACTGCATCAGCAATGTATGGATCGCTTTCAGCACTGATTTCTGCCAAACCATTAGCGCTGACTAAAGCAGGGTCTACATAGCTTCCTTTTTGGCCTTTATAGGCACGAAGGGACTCATCATCAGCGATCAGTTCATAATTTCCATCACCTAAATCAACGAAAATGCAGGCGATCTTTCCTGGTTCAGGCTCGCAGGCAATTGTATTGGATGTATAGGAGCGAAGAACCTGAATGATATCGCTTTGCTCAACTTCTTCCATCATAAATTCAGGCACTTCTTCATAAATCTGTTCAAGAGTTGCCTGGTTGTTGTGTTTTTCAAAAATTGTGATCAGGGCAGTTAAAATTTGTTGTCCTCAAATGGACTGGGTATCTGTGTTCATCGTTTTTACCTTCTCTTTATTTGAGAGAGTCCTGAAAGCCTACTATTCATCGGCTCAGGACGTTTGAATCCTGATTGAATGTTTAAAATGATTCACTCAGAAATCGTTGTTGTATCTACTCAGCACAAAGTACCTAGGACTGTAGCAGAGAGTCTGCGGTGCTGTCTGGTCAGTCGTAATTCTCCGAAGAGTCTGTTTCAAATCAATCTGTCATAACTGTTCATACTTTTTACTGGCTGATTTTGAAGCTTCAGCCAGTTTCGTTCTACATATCTGTTCTGCTTTAAAGCTTCGTTTAGAAGCAGTTGGGCTTGCCTGAATCTTGTCTGGTGAAGTTGTTCTGGTAGACCTTTCAGAAAGATCGATTCAAGAAAATCCATCATAGGAAGGTCTCAAAATTTTGATCAGACAAGCAGTATTCCGGTAAGAAAATATACTTAAAACGCATTTTAACCTGCTTTTTTTGACAGAACAGATTTTACTGCTTCGGAACTAATGTAAATCAATCGATGATAATCATCGGATAAAATGGGTGATTCATGTCGCTGATCCGGATCGAAAATCAATCAAAAACTTTTTTCTATCTCTTTTTTTAATAATGGGTGAACATGTTTACCACGGATAAAATACAACGTTTACCGCGTTCATTCCAATGAGAAGCACCTGAAAAAACAAATAAATTTTACTCTGGTTATGTTGGCTTTAAAATAAGCAATCATCCGTTAGACATCGGCAAATAGAATGATTTTTTTATCGATAAACATAAATGCTATGGAACAGGTTAAATCATGTTAAAAATACCATGAGTAGTAATCAATCATGGTTTTCTCATTTAAAATGTTTCTGTTCTGATTGGAGCATTTACAAATCCTGATTGCTTCAGAAACATTCACTGAATAAAAAAACGCAGAAACTTATGCACCGATAAGTCCTGCATCGTGTCAAAAATTGCGTATTGAATTGCGTATTGAATTCCATGTTGAATTGTATATTAGATTGTGTATGGTTTGAAAGCTCAGATCCAGCTTCGATTAACCATTAAGTCTTGACATTTCGTTTTGTAAAGTCTGATAGTCTTCCTGAGTAATGTAGACTGTGCAGCTTTTAGAAAGGCAGTTGAATTGAGCTTTTCCAGTTTCATCGGCTATCACGGTATGATCTGGAGTATTCAGATCGACAAAGGTCCGATTTGCAAGGGATAAATCACAGACTTCACTTTGTTTCCATTCATCGTCAATTGACATGATGACGATCACGGGGTTATCTGAACAAACCAGCCAGCAGGCTTTTTTTGGATCATCATCATTAAAGTCGACGATTCCATCTCCAAGCACGTTTTTCCGAATCCATACCATCTCTTTGAGTAATGGAACCGGTGCAATCTGATCTCGTTCAATTCCGTAATAATCTCCATAAAAAACAAATGGGTAATGGCAATCCCGCAAAAGAAGAAGCGCATACGAGAGCGGTTTAAACCATTCCTGCACCCAGGATTCGAGAGCCTGTGAGGGCTGAGTATCATGGTTATCAGAAAACGGCGCTGAAAATTCTGGTTCAATGTCACTTAATGTTCCTTCAAAGACATTACGGATATCAGCGTTTCGAGGATCTTCAGAGATCTTGCAAAGCCTATAATGAAGAGGTACATCGAAAAGTTTCATACAATGACCTGAATCACGCAAATATTGAATCAGTTCCTGAGTATCTGAAGTCCAGTACTCGCCAACCGCAAAATCAGGATGATTTCCATATTCAGCCATCTTTTTTAACCAGCCAGTAAAGAATCTGGCATCAATGCTTTTGATCGCGTCTAAACGAAAACCATTCACTCCGCTGATTTCTGTATACCAGATCCCCCAGCGGTACAGTTCATCGACGACTTCTGGGATTGAAAAATCGACATCATCCCCCATGATGAAGTCAAAGTTGCCCTGTTCCTTGCTGACGTGCTCAGACCATTCTTTACCTTCAAAGATCATCAGATCGTTCTGCTGGTTGTTTTCGTTATAATCTGTCCCGGTAAAATGATGCCAGGTCCAGACAAAATCGGAATATTTCTGATGACGTTCTGGAAAAGTATATTTCGTCCAGACTTTAACATCATAGAGCTCTCCAGTATTTTCCAGACGATTTGACGGATTGACGTTTGTGGCTTTTATATTTTCGGCTTCATCGGCTCCCATGCGGTGATTGAAGACGATGTCACCAAGAACTCCAATTTTCTGACTTTGAAGATCCTTTACACACTGTCTGTATTCATCGATGGTTCCATATTTGGTTTCGACACTTCCTTTTGAAAGGAATTCGCCCAAATCATACATATCGTATACGCCATAGCCGACGTCTTCTTTTCCAGCCTGACCTTTATAGGCAGGCGGCAGCCACAGAGAAGTAAAACCATTGAGTGCCAATTTTTCAGCTTCATCTGAAACTTTTTTCCATAGAGAATGGTCACTTGGAAGATACCATTCGAAAAATTGCATGAATGTCTGTTTCATCGTTTGTTTCTCACTTTCTTTCCTGAATTTTCAGAAAAAATTGTATTCTCTGATGATCGAAAATCCATTCTGATTTGACCGCGGTTATTGTGGAAAAAGTTTATGAAGAAAAAATCAATACCGAGTGGTAAATCGCGGTTTTGTGTATAAAAAAAGCCAAAACCAGAAATTGGTTTTAGCCTTTCGTTATTTTTGATCTAAAATTCATTGTTAAGCATTCTGTCAGGTGAATAGACAGTAGGCCTTCTGAAAACAATATTTTCTAAAGACCGAGTTTTCGTTTCATTTCGGCGAGTTCATTATCAACAGAAACATCACCGCCGTTATCTGAATATTTATCTGCAAGGGAAGAAGAAGTTGAAGAATTATTCAGTTCGGCTTCGGCTCGGGCAGCGTCCAGAGCTTTTTCGGCTTTGGCTTCCATACGGTCAAAGGCTTCTAAGGAAGCATTGGAATCTGGAAGGGAGCTGACCATCCGATTGATGGACTGCTGAGCTTTAGCGGCTGCCGCTTTGGCTTTAATGGCGTCCTTGCGGGCTTCAAGCGTTTCAATATCCGAAGCGAGCTTGTCATACATCGCACGCATTTTATCGGCATTTTCCTGCGCAAAATCAGAAGCCTGCTTTAATGCGGAAAGTTTTTCTTCGAGTTTCTGTTTGCTGGCAATCAGTTTTTTAGCATCGCCTTCATTGCCGCTGACAAGAGCATTCTCTGCGGCTTTCTGATAACGGTTAATTTCGGCTGCGCAATCGGAATATTCACGATTGGCTTTGGCGGCATCAGCCATGACAGAAGCGGTCTGCGCCTTTACTTCTGCAAACTGCTCACGGGTGTTTCTGAGCATCTGATCGGCCATTTTTTCTGGATCTTCGGCACGATCAAGCAACGCGTTTATGTTGCTTTTCATAATTTCTGTAAATCGGTTCAGGATACCCATCCTTAATGTCCTCCATATCGTTTTAGTAAATCATCTTCATTGCTCTCTTGATCAGAGTTGAACTGAGAATCAAGAGGAGTACTTAAAATTCTTTGTGTTTCTTCGGCGCGTTCACGTTCATGTTTTCTGCGAATGATCAAAATAGCCGCAATTCCACCGATGACAAGGATGATGGCCGCAACGCCAAGACCTTTGATCAGAACATCGTTTTTTGTTGCGGTCTTGGTCATGATTCGATCAGCGGTCTTATCAAAAACTGAAACAAACAGATCATCCGAATTCATGTCTGAGGTCCAGGCCTGATCGAGATAGTTCCAGAAGATATTCACAGCATTCTGATCCATAACTGCTGAAATCTCTTTGCCGTTGACTGCTTCCATGTATCCGACATCCTGATCGCCCGGTTCACCAAAATACATATAGAGGAAAACATTCTCCTCTGGAATATAGGTGTCATAGTAGGTTTTGGCATAGTCGGACTTCTGCTGATCGGTTTTCAATGATGGATCGTATTCCTTGATCACGATCATGGGCTGAACGCCGGTCTTGTCATAGAAATATTTTAATCTCTGTTCGGTTTGGGGGATATTTTCAAACCATCCAAGTTCATCAACGATGCAGTCTTCGTTATATGGAATGCTGGTTTCGAGCTTTTGCCGGTTGTAAGCCGACTCGGTCACCTTTGAATCATCATAGGTATTTCCTGATGAAGAGCATCCAAACATACTGAAGAATACGAGCATCAGGATCACGACAATGACTAAAGTCACCGCAATGGACATTCCAGAGCTTCGTCTGGGCCTTCCATAATCGTAATAATCATCCTGCATTGGGGGTTGATTGGTATATCGTCTGTTTCTTGAGCCAAATAATGGGACGCCGGGAATAAAAATTGGCCGGCGAGGCGTAGAGCGATATCCACCAAATCCTCCAAGTGGAGAACGATTACCAAAGCCCGGAGATGATGGTCTGAAGTTTCGGGAAGAACTGCTGAAGTTTCCAGCAGATCGGCCCTGCATCCCACTTTGCGGTCTTCGATTTGCCGAAGAAGTCGAGATGCGGTGCCCGCTGCTTTGGCGGGCGCTAGGGGAATGACCGGAAGAGGCTCTTGACGAACCGCCGGTCCCCTGACCAGGGCGTGGCATATTTTTCTAGTCCTTTCTTTAAGATGGCTATATTATACGAAAGGTCAATTTTTCCTTAAAAAGATAAGCTCACAGCCAGGTTAAAAAAATTTCAGGTTGAATCTTCACATCAGTCAGCAGAATTTGAATGAATACCAGTCACAAAAAACAGGAAAATCATGAGATCGGCAATTGAAAAGAAAATGGTATTGAGAAAATGGTTATGAAGTAATAATAATCGAGCAACCGGTTGTCAATATGAAGAATTTGAAAAATCAGCCGATCTAAAATCGCTTTTTTTATAAGAATTCGATCGAAGCTTTTGAGCATAAGCGAAATTGAAGCGATCGTACGGTATAATAATCAATCTGTAAGGAGGCAGAGTTATGGAAAATGACAAAATCATATTTATGGGAACTCCGGCTATTGCAGCGGATGTTTTGCAGGCTTTGCTTGATGCCAAAGCCAATGTTTCACTGGTTGTCACTCAGCCGGATCGAAAAGTTGGACGCAAACAGAAGCTTGAATTTTCAGAGGTAAAAAAGCTGGCTTTAAAACACGATATCCCAGTCTTTCAGCCTGTTTCGATTAAAAAGGAAAATGAAGTCCTCCTTAATGAAAAAGCCAATCTGATTGTAACCTGCGCATTTGGTCAAATTCTCAGCGAAGAGAATTTAAACAGTACAATCAATGGGGCAGTCAATTTACATGGATCCTTACTTCCTGAATACAGAGGATGCGCACCGATTCAAAGAGCCATAATGGATGGAAAAACAACGACAGGAATGGCTTTAATGAAAATGGAAAAGGGTATGGATACCGGTGGAGTAATGGATATCGCAAGGCTTGAAATCGGGCCGGATGAAACCTGTGATGAACTGTTTGGGCGCATGGGAAAAGCCGCTGGAGAGCTGATCGTCAAAAATCTCGAAACCCTTCTTCAGGGAAAAGCCGAATTTATTCCTCAGGATGATTCGGTATGGACCTATGCCCCCAAAATCGATTCTCAGGAAGAAAGAATCGACTTTGGACAATCGGACCATGAAATTTACAATCAGATCCGGGCTTTATCCGCTGCTCCAGGTGCCTGGCTGATTGCCAATGGCAAGAAGCTGAAAATCATCGAATGCCGTTATATTCCTTATAAAGATGGAGAATCATTGGAACCGATGAAAATACTTAAGGAAGGCAAAAAGAAAATGGTGATCACCTTAAAAGATGGAAAGCTGGATTTAAAGCGGGTTCAGCTTGAAGGAAAACCGATTATGGATATCGTCTCTTTTGTCAACGGAGCTGGAAGAGCCCTGGATGGCTGCAGGATTTAGTCTGCAATTTGTGAGATATTACAGATTTTAAGAAATATACGGATACCTGAAATTCAGGCGATTCAGGCCTGAAATCCTGAAATAGGTATCAAATATAAATAAGAATTCAAATCAAAAAGAAAGTGAGTCAATGACTATAGATATGGATCAGTCGCATAAGAGAAATTTTTCGATTATCGCTCATATTGATCATGGAAAGTCGACTTTAGCCGACCGTATTCTTGAACTGACCGATTCCGTTGAAAAACGGGAAATGAAGGATCAGATCCTGGATTCCATGGACCTTGAAAGAGAGCGCGGAATTACCATTAAACTCAATGCCGTTGAGTTAGCCTACAAGGCAAAAAACGGGGAAGAATATCTGTTTCATCTGATCGACACGCCGGGCCATGTCGATTTTACCTATGAAGTCTCCCGTTCCTTAGCCGCCTGTGAAGGGGCAATCCTGGTGGTAGATGCTGCTCAGGGGGTTCAGGCACAGACGTTGGCCAATGTCTATCTGGCTCTGGATAATGATCTTGAAATTTTGCCTGTGATTAATAAGGTGGATCTGCCAAGTGCTCAGCCTGAAGTGGTCAAAGAAGAAATTGAAAACCTGATTGGTCTTGATTGTTCAGAAGCTGTTGAGATTTCGGCCAAATCCGGATTGAATGTCGACCAAGTCCTTGAAGCGATTGTAGAGAAGCTTCCCGCTCCAAAAGGCGATCCGAAGGCTCCGCTTCAGGCGCTGGTATTTGACTCTCTTTATGATCCTTATAAGGGAGTCATCGCATTTATCTCGATTAAAAATGGAACCATTCGGCCAAAGGATAAAATTCGCTTCATGGCTACCGGTGCAGAATACGAAGTCATTGAAACTGGAGTTCGAACTCCAAAATCAATGAACAAGGACAAGCTCGAAACGGGAGATGTCGGCTGGATTGCCGCTGCGATCAAGGACATTCATGATGTCCGTGTCGGGGATACGATCACTCTGGCCGATGAGCCAGCCGATAAACCTCTGCATGGATATAAGGAAATGCAGCCGATGGTTTATGCCGGATTATACCCGGTCGATAATGCAAGATACGATGATCTGAAGGAAGCATTGATTAAGCTTCAGCTCAATGATGCCTCTTTGCAGTTTGAACCGGAGACTTCGCAGGCTTTAGGTTTTGGATTTCGATGTGGATTTTTAGGCCTTCTTCATATGGACGTGGTCGAAGAGCGGCTTGAAAGAGAATATGGTTTAAATCTGATCGCAACTTCACCATCAGTTATTTACAAGGTCTATAAAACAGATGGCGAAGTTGTTGAAGTGGATAACCCGGCGGCTTTACCACCGACTACGCAGATTGATCATATCGAAGAGCCCTATGTTCGGGCTGAAATCATGGTTCCAAAGGAATACGTCGGAGCCATTATGGATCTGTGTCAGAAAAAACGCGGTGAATATCGGGATATGCAGGTTCTTGATGAAACCCGTATGGAAATCATCTATGAGATGCCATTATCAGAAATCATTTTTGATTTCTTCGATCGTTTAAAATCATCGACCAAAGGATACGCTTCCTTTGACTACAGCTTCACGGGTTACAGACAATCCTCACTGCAGAAGCTCGATATTCTAATTAATGGCCAGCTCGTTGATGCGCTGAGCATTATCGTTCATAAGGATTTTGCCTATAACCGAGGCAATGCAATGACGATTAAACTTAAGGAACTGCTCCCCAAGCAGCAATTTGAAATTCCAATTCAGGCTGCAATCGGCTCGAAGATCATTGCCCGTACCAACATTAAAGCATTGCGTAAAAACGTATTGGCCAAATGTTATGGCGGAGACATTTCCCGAAAGAAAAAACTGCTCGAAAAGCAAAAAGAAGGAAAGAAGCGGATGAAGATGGTCGGTTCTGTCGAAATTCCTCAGGAAGCCTTTATGGCAGTTCTTTCCATGGATGATGAATAAGAATGTTCAATCCTTCCTCGATTCTGAAATCAATCAGAATCAGGAAGGATTTTCTACAGATGATTTAGGTATGCCAGAAAACTCAGTCTCTTCTATTCGATATGCGGCCGCTGACGAATTGAAGATCATTCCGATCGCTCATGAAAATATTTATGTTCATGTCCCATTCTGTGCTCATCTATGTCACTATTGTGCTTTTGAAAAGAGTCTGAATCTATCTCAGATTGATCCCTGGCTGGATCAGATCGTTAAAGAAGCCAATGATTTTATTGAAAAGAAGCTGGAAGAAAACCCAGACTGGAAAATCGAAACGCTCTACTTTGGAGGAGGAACCCCTTCAGTTTTAAATCAGGAACAGTTAAGAAGACTTTCTAAACCATTTTTAAAGGTTCTTTCTTTTCGGGAAGACTATGAGGCCAGGAATGAACCTTCAAATAAGGAACAGAAGCAAAATCCATCAGGATCAGCAACTTACGAATGGACCATCGAAGTCAATCCGGAAACGGTCGATCAGGCAGATCTGAATTTTTACAGGCAGTCAGGGATCAATCGTCTGAGTATCGGGATTCAAAGCTTTGATGATGATGTGCTCAAAAGAATCAATCGAAAGCACAGCTCTGATCAGGCTTTAAAGGTGATTGAACAGGCTCGAAAAGCGGGATTTGAAAATATCAGCTGTGATCTGATCTTCGCCTTACCCGGGCAGGATTTTGAGTCGGTAAAGCACGATGTGAAAACATTTATCGATCTGGGAATTGAACATATTTCGATTTATTCACTGCAGATTGAAGAAAACTCTGTGTTTGGAAAGCAGAATTTAAAACCTGTTGATTCAGATTTGGAAGCGGACGAATTTGAATGGATCATTGCTGCATTGAAAGAAGCAGGATATGAGCATTATGAGATTTCTTCCTTTGTAAAAAACAGGAAGTACTCAAGACATAATCTATCTGTATGGATGGCTCAGAACTATGCAGGAATTGGTTTTGGAGCCTGCGGCAGAAATTCAAATGGATATTACCACCATGATAATTCGCTCTTTACTTATCTGAAGGAAGGACCAAAGATTGAATATGATGGATCGGATTTCTACTTTACTGATCTGATGTTAGGCTTAAGAACTCAGTTTGGCGTAGATATTCAACAATGGAATCAGAACTATTCTTCCTTATTTGGATGTCTGCTGCCTGATCTGATCTTCAGAATGAATGAAGAAAATCGAAGTTTCTTTGAGATTGTAATCATCGATAAAAAAGAGAGGCTTTGTCTGAATGAAAAGGGAAGAGAGATTCTCAATACGATTCTCTTTGATCTGCTTGAAGTGATGGAATCAAGTCTTGATGCCAATCGCTCTGAAAATGGATCAAAATGAGATCTGGATCCGATTCCTTTTTCTGTCTGGTAACCGTAAGTTTTTATATCTTTTGATCGGATTGCTCGATTCAATTGATCGAACGATTGATATTTGATAAACTATGAAAGCTTTGTTCAAGGAACGGGAGTCTCCACCCCGGATCTTTGTCCAAAGGACAGTCAAGATTTTGGAGGTTAAAAATGACAAAAGAAGAAAAACAGGCAATTATCAAAGAATATGCCACTCACGAAGGGGACTGCGGTTCTCCTGAAGTACAGGTTGCAATCCTGACTAAGAGAATCAATGAACTTACTGAACATTTCAAAGTTCACAAACATGACTATCATTCCTACAGAGGTTTGATGAAAATGGTTGGACGCCGTAAAAACCTTCTCTCTTACCTGCAGAAGGAAGACTACAACCGTTATAAAACCCTTATCGGTCGTCTTGGTCTGCGTAAGTAGTACTGAAAAGTTAAGAAATCAGCCCGATTGCCATTGCAGTCGGGTTTTCTTCTTTTTGGCATATCATCCCAATAAGTGAAGATTTTATGGTATTACAAAATATAAGGAGGTGCTTTTATGCATTTTGCGAAAACTTGTTCAATCCTGGCTGCTGCAGCTATGGTCAGCTCGTTTGCGCTAGGCGGGTGTGCAGCTAAGAAAACAATTACCAGCGAAAACGCACCCAATGACATCATGAAAGGCTTAGCCAAAATTACTTCTGAATCAAGTGCCGAAGATGTAACTTCAGCTTTAGCAAAAGTCATCACCAAAACAGCTGAAGCGTACGATTATCAGATTGGGTATTCCGATACGGGTGAAGGAAATACGCTTGATTTAGAGGATGGATCCATTAAAACAGTCCCGATGCATTCAAAAAGTTATGATTACAGAGTAACTGATGATAATTCGACTGTTTATGAATTCCTTGATCAGACCGTTCAGGACAACCATAACGTTGGCTTTATGAAGGCGGATAATAAGGCGATCACAACAGCCTATACCAGTGTCGAAGATGGAACTCCATCGGATCCTTCCATGACATTTAAACTGGAAGATTTTGAAACTGAAGACCAGGTGACTGAATATTCAGCGGATGAAATCGCAGATGTCGTTAAAAATACGGCTATGATTCCAATGTTCTCTTATCTTGGAGCGGATTTGATTATCTCGCCAACTTCAAATCCTGACTTTTATGATTATTCACTGGTTCAGGAAGGAGCGAACTACACTTTTACCTTCAAGATTGCAGATGTGGATAAGTTCAATGAATATTTAGATAACTATTCAAAAGACACTTACAATACAGAGCGTACAGATCTGCTTCGTGATGGCAGCATAATGGCAGATGAATATACGACTGAGCGAGTAGAAATCTCTATGACAATGAATGAAGAAGGAGTGATCTCCAAGATTACCAACTCCAACTATTCGAAAGTCAAGAGCTCTGAAGATCAGACCGATGATGTTTACTATGATGAGGATATACGGGTTTTCAAAGCGCCTGGTCAGCTGAAAGATTCAATCAAAAATTTCTTTAATGAATTAAGTGATAAGAAAATTAAAAAGGGAGATACATTTACAGTCTCCTTTGAAGATAGTGCAGAAAAGGAGTCTGCAGATTCAGCCAAAAAAACTGAGGCTAACGAAACTGAGAATACCAATCAAGAAAAATCCGAAAATTCTGAAGCAAATAATAAAGAACAGAATAACCAGAAAGCAGATAATTCCAAATAAATCTTAGATTGTCTACTAAATACAAATGCGAAAGAAGACTGTTTGCAGACCTTCGATCGCATTTTTTTCTTATTAGTCAATGCCCTCAGATTCTTCATCCAGCCAATTTGTATCGGCATTAACAATGATCTGATTCAGAGTCGGACACCGGGACCCCGACACAGTCTTCGATAATTCCTGAGTCTTTTTCTTTGATTACGCCGACATCAGGAAAACCCAAAATAAAATCATATAAAAGAATGACTTCTTGCTTAATTTGTTAAAGAAATCTGAGTGAAAGAATGGCTGATTTCTCACTGAGCGACTATTAGATGAGTTGAGTGATTCAAAAGGACTTCTAACGAATAGAGATTATGCAGTAAATGATGAAATGTCGGTTAAGATTAATTTTAAGTTTATGAAAGAAACAGGAAAAGAGGCAAATTTTAATGAACAAAATGAACCATAATAAAACTCTTGAGCAAAACAGAAAGCCAGTCGTCCTGGATGATAGCTACCCCTATGAAGAATTATTGATGATCATTCCTTCTGAAAAGATGGACGAAATCACTAAACCAGATCTTCCTGATTCAGTGCGGTTTGCCAAAATATCCGAAGTAAAAGATCTCAAAAACAAATGGGCAGATTTGATGAGACGGTTAAAGTTTCCTAATGATATTCCAGAAGAAGAAATATTTGATCGAATGAGAAACCAGGATCCTGAGTTTTTTGACTCACACCTGTTCGCTTTACTTTCAGAAGATGATGATCTGGTGTCTGTTGTAGGAATATGGCCTGGAAGGCATTTTGAAGATGGAATGCGTGTTCACTGGATGATGAGCTCTCCTGATTATCAGTCCAAAGGATACGGAAGAATGGTACTGCAGCAGGCAATACACCAATTCCATCAGGAATTTCCAAACAAGAGTCTTTATCTGTCGACTCAGGCTCAATCATGGCCAGCGATTCGGATGTATAAAAAAATGGGTTTTGGTTCCTATGAAGAAGATTGCTTAACCACATCGAAAGAAGAAAATGTTAAGCGATGGGAAAACGCAAGAAGACAAGTGCTTGCTAAAGAGGGAGTTGCAATCTAATCCCTCCTTGATTATATTGCTTGATTATAAATTCAAAAAGAGACGGGATTTGCAACAACATATAGTTAATATTTCGATCACTAAAATATACTCAATGAAACAATGACCTCGGGATATGTTCTGAGGTCTTTATTTTTTTGGGGAAAAGCATAATGAAAATGCCTGAAAATGAAAAATCGAAGCGAGGCGAACAGATGTGGAACCTATGGCCAACAAATCTTTGTAGTAATAAATGACATCCAAACACAGTGATGTTCATCCTTTTAAAAAATTTAGGATACAATAAACCTGACTACGGATTGAAATTTACAGACAGCTGAAGATTCAACTGATCATACTTAAGGAAGGCAGGGATGATATGACAAATTTTGACTACCTTTTGCCGATTAAAGAATTCGCTCCCTTTGTTAAACCGGCAAGAGAAGCTGAGCTGGTTTATCCATACAGTAAAGTCAGCTCCATGTTCAATATTCGAAAATCGATTGAACTGACACTCAAATCCCTTTGCGCAATGGAGAATATTTCTGCAGGCGACAATCCCAAACTTATCGACTTGTTAAAGCATTATCAGATTCGTGATTTGATGCCATTTCAGCTGCTCAAGAGCCTGGATCTAATTAGAAAAGCGGGAAATGCGATAGTTCATGAAAATAAGGAACCTTCTGAAACAGCAGTGAAAATCAGTCTGCGGACTCTTTTCGAGCTGCTTGACTGGATGGCCTACAATTATGAACCTCCAGGATCAAACATTTATCAGGAAGGCCGTCAATACAATCCAGAATTGCTGAATCCAAAAGAGAAACTACAAAAGATTGAACTCCCTGCAGATAAACCAATAACAAAAGAAGAAAATGCTAAACAGCTTGAATTGATTAAACAGCTTAAGGAACAGCTTTCAGCAGCAAATCAGCAATTGAATAATCTCAAGAAGCCGCCTTACGTAGAACCTATTCCGGAAGCAGAAACCAGAAAACTCTATATTGACCTGATGCTTGAAAATGCTGGATGGGTTAAGGGAAAAAACTGGCTTGAAGAAGTTGAAGTTTATGGTATGCCAACAAAATCTGGCAAAGGAAAAATCGACTATGTCCTTTATGGAGATGATGGAATTCCACTTGCCATCATTGAAGCCAAGAAAACAACAGTTGATCTTTATGAAGGAAGTCAGCAGGCTAAATTGTATGCTGATCAGCTCGCGAAAAAGTACAAACGGCGTCCGGTTATCTTTTTAAGCAATGGAATCCGATCATCTATCATTGACAATGATTATCCAGAACGAAGAATTGCTGATTTTTATTCGAAAACGGATCTTGAAAAGTATTTTAACCTTCGCAAACTCAAACAACCTCTTTTTCCGGTTCACAGCGACGATAAGATTGCTGGACGTTATTATCAGAAGGCTGCCATTCAGGCAATTTGCTCTGTACTTGATAAGAAAAAGAGGAAAGCTCTTCTTGTTATGGCGACTGGTTCAGGAAAAACAAGAACTGCTGCAGCATTGATTGATTACCTGATCAAAAAGGGATGGGTAACAAATGTCCTGTTTCTTGCTGATCGAACCATGTTAGTCAAACAGGCCAAAAAGGCGATTACCGACAATCTGCCAAATGTATCAGTAACCAACTTATGTGACAATAAGAAAGAGCCCGATGCAAGAGTCGTCTGCTCAACTTATCAGACCATGATCGGATTAATCGATACTTACAGCGACGAAAATGGACGAGTCTTTACGCCGGGCCATTTCGATCTGATTATCTGTGATGAAGTTCACCGCTCAATCTATAACAAATTCAAAGACATATTCACCTATTTTGATACTCCAATTATTGGGCTGACCGCAACGCCAAAAGAAGATATTGATCACAATACCTTTGAATTGTTTGATGTCGAGCAAGGAGATCCAACCTATGCCTATACGCTTGAACAGGGCGTAAAGGATCACTATCTGGTGGATTATGAAACCGTGGAAACGGGAACAAAATTCATCAATGAAGGAATTACCTACGATGATCTGACGGAAGAGGAAAAAGAAGATTACGAAGACCAGTTTGAAGATGAGGAAGGAAAACTGCCTTATCACATTTCAGCTTCTGAAATGAACAAGACTCTTTTCAATAAGGATACGATCCGTAAGGTTCTTGGTATTCTGATGCAGGAAGGTTTGAAAGTTGATTACGGCAACAAAATTGGAAAAACTATCATCTTTGCCCGTAACCATAAGCATGCTCAGATGATTCTTGATGTATTCAAGAGTGAATATCCTGAGCTTGGAGATGATTTTGCTCAGATCATCGATAACTATTGTTATGATGTGATGCATTTAAAAGAACAGTTTGAAAATCCGAATAAGCTTCCACAGATTGCCATATCGGTCGATATGATGGATACAGGAGTCGATGTTCCAAGCATCCTGAATCTGGTTTTCTTTAAAAAAGTGATGTCGAAAGCAAAATTCTGGCAGATGATCGGACGGGGAACCAGAACCTGTCCAGGACTGATTGATGGTAAAGATAAAAAGGTTTTCCGAATTTTTGATTTCATGGGCAACTTTGAATTTTTCAGAGAAAACAAGAATCCAATTGAAGCTAGAGGGGCCATTCCAATTCAGGGAGCCATCTTTAAAACCATGTTTGAGATGGTTTACAAGCTTCAGGAACCAGAATATCAGACTCCTGAACTTCAGAAATATCGAGAGCATCTTGTTGATATTATGTCGAGGCAGATAAAGAATCTGAACCGATCGGCTTTTAATGTTGTTCAGCATCTTGAATTAGTAGACCGCTATTCGAATCCAGAAGGGTATAAGAATCTGAAAAAAGCGGATATTAATAAGATTACAAAAGAACTAATTCAGCTTATACAGTCATCAAGTGATCACATAACTGCTACCCGCTTTGATTCCTTGTTATATGGAATTGAATTGGCTGGATTATATGGAAAGAAATCTAAAGCGGCTTTTCAAGATCTACAGTATAAAGCCAGTCAACTTCAGAGTTCTTTGATGGATATTCCAGAAGTTAAAGCACAGGAAAAACTGATCAACCATTTAGTTGAAACTGAAAACTTTGATCAGTATGAAATCGATGATCTGGAAAACATTCGAAATTCATTGCGAAGCTTGATGAAGTATATCAATCCGGAAAAGATTACTTTATATGAAACAGACTATAAAGATCTGCTTCTTGATCCAAAGATTACCCAGCGTGATATTCAGAGTATTGAACTAAAGAGCTATAAACAAAGAGCTGAAACTTATATCCGTGAACATCAGGATGCAGAAGCAATTCGCAAATTGAAAAATAATGAAGAACTGACCGAAAAGGATATTAAACAGCTTGAAGGAATCATGTGGGATGAACTAGGAACCAAAGCGGATTATGAAGCTGAATTTGCAAGCAGACCGTTAGGTGAATTTGTTCGAAGTATTACAGGTTTAAATCCTGTTGCAGCAAAAGAAGCTTTTGCAAAATATATTGATGAAGCCAGCCTTGATGAAGATCAGATCAATTTCCTGAATCAGGTCATTGACTATATCACTTACAATGGCACGCTAAAAAAGCAGGTTCTAATGCAGTCTCCATTTAGTGATTTCGGGGGAGTCATGTTATTTTCCAATGACCAAAAGAAATTGGAATCTATTACTAAAGGAATTGAGGATATTAACCGAAAAGCCTTATTCAACTGATTTAATTCGGAGCAGCGAAGTTATACCATGCTTACTTTGATATAGATTATTTTGATATTCGTTAATTTGTGAAATAATCAAGCATGAATACAATCAAAAACAGGAAAGGAGCAATACCTTTCCTGTTTTTCTTCCAGCCAAATGGAAAGGAATTGAATGAAATGATTACTGGCGAACTGAAAAATAAAATTGACAGTCTGTGGGAAATATTCTGGACTGGAGGTCTGACCAATCCACTTGACGTAATAGAACAGATGACCTATCTGATGTTCATTCATGATCTTGACGACTCAGATAATGAACATAAAAAAGCAGCAAACATGCTGGGAATCGACTATCAAAGCATTTTTGAAGGAAAAGAAGAAATCAACGGCAGGGAAATTGATAAAGAAAAACTGAAATGGAGTACCTTTCATGACATGGGCGCTGAACAGATGTATCAGAACATGTCTGAATCAGTATTTCCATTCATCAAGAACCTGGATGGCAATAAAGACAGTGCCTATTCCACCTACATGCAGGATGCGATTTTCAAGGTTCCTACGCCATTGATGCTTCAGAAGATCGTAACCGCAATGGATGGAATTTATGAAAAGATGGATGCTCCGGATGCACGTGGAGATATCTATGAATATCTGTTATCAAAAATCTCGACAGCTGGAGTAAACGGTCAGTTCAGAACTCCAAGACACATTATTCGAATGATGGTTGATCTAATGGATCCCAAACCTGATGACATGATCTGCGATCCAGCTGCTGGTACCTCTGGTTTCTTAGTTGCAGCAGCTGAATATTTAAAAGAAAACAAGAAAAAGGAAGTATTACTCAACCCGGAAAATCGAAAGCATTATATGAACGAGATGTTTACCGGTTTTGATATGGACCGAACCATGCTTCGAATTGGTGCCATGAACATGATGACTCATGGTATTGAACATCCAAATATTGAATATCGGGATTCTCTGACAGATCAAAATCCTGACCGTGAAAAATATTCTTTGATTCTGGCTAATCCTCCGTTTAAGGGAAGCCTTGACTATGACAGTGTATCCAATGATCTTTTAGAAACCGCAAAAACTAAGAAAACAGAATTGCTGTTTCTCGAACTGTTTTTAAAGATGCTTAAAAGGGGTGGGAGAACAACCTGCATCGTTCCAGATGGAGTGCTTTTTGGTTCATCAAAAGCTCATAAAGCCATTCGAAAGGAAATTATTGAAAACAATAAACTGAAAGCAGTGATTTCCATGCCTTCTGGGGTATTCAAACCTTATGCCGGAGTTTCCACTGCAATTCTGATTTTTGAGAAAACTGGTTATGGTGGAACAGACGATGTCTGGTTCTATGATATGAAAAACGATGGATTCAGCCTGGATGATAAAAGATCACCAATCACAGAAAACGATATTCCAGATATCATTGAACGGTTTAAAAATATTGATCAGGAAAAAGAACGAAAGAGAACTGAACAAAGCTTCTTAGTTCCTAAAGAAGAAATTGTTAAGAACGATTATGACCTCTCCATCAACAAATACAAAGAAGTTGTCTACGAAAAAGTTGAATATCCACCAACATCAGAAATCCTGACTCAAATTAACATTCTGCAAATGAAAATTCAGCAAGATCTTAAAGAATTGGAACAGATGCTTGGAACTGATGTTTTAGATGCAGAATTTACTGAAAAGAAGGGGAATATGGAGAAATGAGGCCTATTGAATATAAAAAGCTCAAATTAGGAAAGCTAATTAGGCCTTCAAAAACTAAAAGAGCTGGTTCTAACGATTATCCAGTTCTTTCTATGACCTCTCGGTCTGGGATAATCAAACAAAGTGAAAGATTTAAAAAGTCTATCGCTTCTGTTGACAAGAGCAATTACAAAGTTGTTGAACGAAATCAGTTAGTGATCGGCTTTCCAATGGATGAAGGAGTTTACTACATTCAGAATACTGTTGATCGCGGAATCATGAGTCCAGCGTATGGAGTTTGGGATATCGATCAAAAAGTAGTTCTACCAAAGTATCTTGAACAATATCTTCATGGCCCAAAAGCATTGGAATATTTTAAGCAGAAACTAAGAGGAACGACAGCAAGAAGAAGAGTTGTGCCAACCGAACAGATGCTTGATCTAGAAATTCAAGTTCCAGAAATAGAAATTCAAAAAGCAGAAATTTATATATTAATTCTCCTGGATAATTTAGTTAGAGAACTACTCGAATATAAAAACAAATTGGATGAACTTGTCAAATCCCGACTTTGCGGTTGGATACATATGCTTTTTCTAATCGGTTAAATTTCTACGTGTTTGGGATAACGAAAGAGGTTGATGGAAATGAAATTGGTAAGATTAGGCGACTTAATAGAACAGATTCGAGGGATTTCATATAAGCCTTCATTTATTAGACAAAAAGGTGATCCAAATGCTATCGGGTTGTTGAGAGCTAATAATATCAAAAATAACATACTTACTTTTGATGATTTAATTTACGTCTCGAAAATTTAGTTTCTGAACGGCAATTACTAAAAAAGCTAGACATACTGATTTGTGGATCTAGTGGAAGTCAGAACTTAGTTGGTAAGTCGGCTCAAACAGAAAACAATCTGGATTATAGCTTGGAGCATTTTGTAAAATTGTTAGAGTGAAAGACAATACGGTAAACCCGAATTATATTGGATGTTTTTTTAATAGTGAAAAATACCGACAAGTTATTTCGGAGAGTTCAGTAGGAGTGAATAATAAAAATATCAGAAATAGTGATATTGATGAAATAACGATCCCTCTTCCTGATATAAAGAAACAAGATGAAATTGTCGATAAAATCAATAAAGTTAAAAGTCTTATTCAAAAAAAGCCAAAAATACTTGATCAACTATCAGTATTGGAACGATTCCAACAAACAGAGGTATTCAATGAGAAAAGTGAAGCTAACTGATATATGCCATCCAAAGCAATGGAAAACAATAGCCAAAGAAAAATTTATAAAAGAAGGTTACCCGATTTATGGTGCTAATGGAATAATTGGTTATTCAAATATCTATAACCATGAAGATAGAACAATATTGATAACCTGCCGAGGAGCAACATGTGGACGGATTAATGTCAGTCAACCTTTTTCATATATCAATGGAAATGCAATGTGCTTAGATGATTTATCATCTGATGTTTTTCTAGAATATTTGGAATTGTTTCTTCGAAATTATGATTTTAACCAAATAATTTCTGGTTCAGCTCAACCTCAAATAACTATTGGTAATTTATCAAAAATAGTGATTCCAATCCCAGAGTATGAAAAGCAGGTTCAAATTGCTCGTATTATAAAATCTGTAGAATCCATTATTGAAGCTAATGAGAAATTAAAACTATTATTAGATCAGCTTGTAAGTTCCCGATTTATTGAGATGTTCGGTAATCTAAAAACAAATGAAAAAGATTGGCCAATAAAGCTTATTAAAGAAATTTCTGAGTGTATTGCGGGTGGAACTCCGTCAACTACAAAGCCAGAATATTGGGTTGATGGTGTAATTCCTTGGATGAGTAGCGGTGAGATAAATAAATTCCGAATTTCATCAACCGAAAAAAAGATTACACAAATTGGTTTTGATAATTGTAGTACAAAGTGGATTCCTGCTCAAACTGTATTAATAGCTTTAGCTGGACAAGGTAAGACTAGAGGGAAAGCGGCTATTACTGAAATCCCTCTCTGTGCTAATCAATCAATAATTGCTATAAAGGCTAATAAAAAAATCGATCCTGAATTCTTATTACAATATCTGACGCTAGAGTATGATAATTTACGAAAAATATCGAATGGAGATGGAGGCAGAGGAGGGCTGAATAAACGGATTTTAGAGAATTATCCTCTGATGATACCTCCTCTAAAATTACAAAGAGAATTTGCCGAATTTTCTAGGAAACTAGACAAATCAAAATTGGCTATCCAACAAAGCATTGATCAGCTTGAAACTCTAAAGAAAAAATTGATGCAGGAGTACTTTGGTTAGCAAATGTATACCGATAAATATACTCCACCATATGAAATAACTGATATCATTTCTAATCAATTGGTTGAGATAGGGGAATTAGTCGGAATCTACCATGGTGGACTAAAATCTGCGTCAATTCCACATCTCAGAAAAGACAATAAGATACAAACTGTATTTTCATCTTTAGCCATTGAGAACAATCAACTTTCCGAAGAACAGGTTTCTGCCTTACTGGAAGGCAAGCGGGTATTAGGAAAACAGAAGGATATATTAGAGGTTCAGAATGCGTTCAGAGTTTACGATATGCTTTCTGATCTTGATCCTTATTCAGAACAAGATTTTTTAAAAGCTCATGAAGTGTTGACTGAAAATCTGGTATTTCAGGCTGGAAATTACAGAAAAGGAGAAGTTGGAGTCTTTCAAGGAGATGCAGTTATTCATATGGGATCTCCAGCTGATCTTGTTCCACACTTAATGAATCAGCTATTTACATGGCTTAAAACCTCAAGAGCTCATCCGTTGATCAAATCGTGTGTTTTCCACTATGAAATGGTTTTTATCCATCCGTTTGAAGATGGAAACGGAAGAATTGCCAGATTATGGCAGTCGAATATTCTTCGATTATGGAATCCGGTAT
This sequence comes from Ileibacterium valens, assembly GCF_001945525.1. Classification (GTDB taxonomy): domain Bacteria; phylum Bacillota_I; class Bacilli_A; order Erysipelotrichales; family Erysipelotrichaceae; genus Ileibacterium; species Ileibacterium valens. Next base: position 5,172 of record NZ_MPJW01000115.1, on the reverse strand, counting down.
TTGAATTCCTTCCTGTAGAAACGCTGGTTTATGAAAATCAGGAAGACTATTACAAAGCGATTCAGATTAGCGATCATGAAGGAAATTCAACCGCTTTTATCGAGTTCATGCTTAATATGATTTCAAAAGCTTTAAAAGAAGCATCAGTTAAAAACTTCAATGATGTTAATATTGATGTTAATCCTGATGTTAATAAACAGGACTTAGCGGAAAGAATACTTAATCTGATTGAACAAAGCCCAAAAATCCGAATAAAAGACATTCACAAGCAATTGGGCATTTCTGCAAGTACAGTCGACCGCAGAATAGCTGAACTTAAAAAAGCAGGGATTTTGATTCGTAAAGGAAATAAGCGATCCGGGGAATGGATAGTCATTAAGCATACGAGTCAAAAATAAACCTATATCAACAACTATGATTTAAATAAAGTGGATTCAAAAATTATTTTCAATAAAGCCGTATCAGTTGTTAGCTGAGCGGCTTTTATACTGTATAAGCAACTTAGAAGGAGATAATTCACCATGAAAGAACAGTTAATTGCAGATATAACTCGGGAAATGATTCCTGTTTTGAATAATGCGCAGTTATTAAAACTACAGGAAGTATTAGAGCACTGTTTCTGGAAGGTGAAAGTTGAAAAAGATGATTCTGTTGAAACGGATGAAAACGTGCGAACGAATGAAGAATTTCTTGATCTGTTCATAACTGCAAAGTCTATTGAAGGATGCAGCCAGAAGACTTTACGCTATTATCGGGCGACTTTAAAAAAGCTTTTTGAATTGCGTGATGAACATATTACTCATATGACTACAGAACATCTACGCGATTATCTATCAAATTATCAGAAGATCAATAACTGCTCTAAAGCTAATATTGATAATATCCGTCGAATTCTTTCAACCTTTTTTGCATGGTTGGAAGATGAGAACTACATCCTAAAAAGTCCAGTTCGCCGAATCCATAAAATCCGTACCGCAAAAACAGTCAAGGAAACTTATTCAGACGAAGCTTTGGAAACACTCAGAGATAATGCAGATAACCTTAGAGATCTGGCATTAATCGATATTTTAGCCTCCACTGGAATGCGAGTTGGAGAGCTGGTCCAACTTAATATCGAAGATATCGATTTTGAAAATAGAGAATGTATCGTTTTTGGTAAAGGAAGCAAAGAAAGACCAGTCTATTTTGATGCCAGAACAAAGATTCATCTCAAAAACTATATTGAAAGCAGAAATGACTCTAATCCAGCATTATTTGTTTCGCTGATGGAACCTCATAATCGTTTAGAAATCAGTGGAGTTGAAATCAGACTCAGACAGCTTGGTAAAAAGCTGGGTATTGATAAAGTACATCCTCATAAGTTCAGAAGAACCTTGGCTACTAAAGCGATTGATAAAGGAGTTCCGGTTGAACAAGTTCAGACATTACTTGGTCATGCAAAGATAGACACAACAATGCAATATGCAATGGTCAGTCAGAATAATGTGAAGATCAGTTACCAAAAATTGATAGCTTAAATCCGATAAGAATATAGTCTAGCAATAATGAAATATCGGATTTCAACTTCTCTTCTCAATCAGTCTAAAAGTTTCAAATCCCGATTTATTGAGATGTTTGGAGATCCTCTAACTAATCCAAATAACTTTGAGATAGCAGAAATCAGAGAAGCTTGTAGAAAGATAATTGGTGGGGGAACGCCTTCGAAGCATCATCCAGAATACTATGACGGTACTATCCCCTGGGTCACTCCAAAAGATATGAAGTCGAAAAAAATAATGGATAGCATCGACCATATATCAGTGGATGCAGTCAATAATTCTTCTGCAAAAAATGTTCCTCGTAATTCAGTTTTGATGGTTATTCGAAGCGGAATTTTGAAACATACTTTACCTGTCGCAGTAAATGATGTAGAAGTAACTATTAACCAAGATATGAAAGCTTTTATACCTTCAGAAAAAATCCTTCCACTGTTTCTATGTAATTACTTTAAGATGATTGAAAAGGATGTTTTATCTGGAGTTAGAGGTGTTACAGCAGACAATATTGATTTTAAAGAATTCCAAAAACGAAAAATTATAATCCCTCCAGTGAAGTTACAAGAAGAGTTCAGTCATTTTTACGAATTAATCGACAAATCAAAATATTAAGGATGAATGAAACATCCTTAATAGACACCTATGTAAATAAGGTTGTGTAGTAATGTTGTTTAAAATTTTGTAATCACTACTTATCAAGATATTTTGGCATTTCCTAAGCCTTTAGTGGGATTGCGACTCGGAACTTTTCTTGCGGTCAATAATTAAATGGAACTGTTTTGTCTGATTGCTGACCTACTGGTAATCTGGTTGATACAATCAGAGCAGAACGGAGGTTTTTTAATGCCTTTTCATATAATCCGTCAGGATATTACCAAGATTGATACTGATGCTATCGTCAATGCCGCTAATACTTCACTGCTTGCTGGTGGGGGAGTTTGTGGAGCAATTTTCAAAGCAGCTGGAGAAAGAAGTCTTTATTCTGCATGCAAGAAATTAGCTCCCATAAATACTGGACAAGCTGTAGCTACCTCTGGTTTTAAGCTGCCCGCAAAATACATTATTCATACTGCTGGACCAATTTACTCAGCTTCTAAAGCTAAAAAATGCCGCCAGCAACTTAAAGACTGTTATCTGAATTCACTGAAACTTGCTGATTCTATGGGACTGACGAGTATTGCTTTTCCACTGATTTCATCAGGGATCTATGGTTATCCAAAAGCTGAAGCACTCGAAGTGGCTCAGGAAGCTATCAACGATTTTTTACAAAATTCTGACTCTGATATGGAAGTCTTACTGGCAGTTTTTGATCAGAAGTCCTTTGAGATTTCAACCAATCTTCTTGATCAGGTTGAATCCTATATCGATCAAAACTACGTTGATCAAAGTGAGAAGGAAGATATTCGTTATCGATCTTTTACAGGAATGATGTCACCTTCGTTTGTTGAGTCAGCCGCTAAATCGGATGTTTTTTTCGATGATTTAAATTCACTTCCATTGGATCATCTGCTTGATGATCTTGAAATACCTTTTAATGAATACTTGCTGAAGCTAATCGATTCGAAGGGAAAAACGGATTCGGATGTATATAAGAAAGCTAATATTGACCGAAAATTGTTTTCAAAAATTCGAAGTAATCCAGACTATACACCGAGGAAAAGAACCATTCTTGCATTGGCTTTCGCCCTTGAACTGACACTTGAAGAAACACAGGAGTTGCTTGAACGCGCTGGATATGCACTAAGTCATGCTAAAAAATTCGATGTGATTATTGAGTTTTTCATTCAATCAAGTCGCTTTAACATTTTTGAAGTAAACGATGTTCTGTTTAAGTATGGACTTCCTGGACTTGGGAGTTAACTATCGATCAGCCTTGATTGCTTTTCTGAATATTGAACAAAATCAAAGTCTGCAATTTTTTTAAGCCGATAGATAATTAGAGGACTCTGTTGACTTTTCTGGTAGGCGATCGAAACTGCAGACTGGAAATTCAGCTGATTATTTAAGAATCATCCTTAATGGGTTGGAAAGAAGCAATTGTCTTTCTTTGGTTACTGGTTAAGCCAGGACGATTTATTCTCCTCAATACGGTGGCGTTAGATTATTCGAATTAAGTATTGTTGTCGCTTTTAAAGTGACCTTTTCATATCGACTTTTCTTTAGACTGAAATCAGCTGGAGAGGAGATCTGAACTATGAAGAAACTAACAGAACTTGTATTTGTGCTTGACTGCAGCGGATCCATGCATGGTCTTGAATCAGAGACGATCAAAGGATTTAATACCATGCTATCAAATCAGAAGGAAATTCATGCTGCGACCTATGTCACAACCGTTCTTTTTAATGATAAATTGAAGTTTTTACATGATGGTGAAAAGCTGTTCGAGGTTTTCCCAATGAGAAAAGGAGACTTTCGTGTCGGTGGAACGACAGCTCTTCTTGATGCCGTGGGTCTGACGATTGATAAAATCGAAAAACGAATCGAAAGCGGATTTCAAACTCTGGATTCAAGGAATGTACTTTTCGTCATAATTACCGATGGAATGGAAAACGCAAGCAAACTCTATACTTTGGAAAAAATTAAAAAGAAAATTACAAAGCTGCAAAAGAAATACGGCTGGGAATTTATCTTTTTGGGTGCCAATATTGATGCCATTCAGGCAGCGGCTGATATCGGAATTCAGGCGGATCATGCTGCAGATTATTCAGCAGACGAACAAGGTACAATGCTCAACTTTGAATCCGTTTCTATGGCTGCTGCTGGTATGCGGCTAGGAAATACACAGACCAAAGAGTCACTCGATGCCGTGCGGGATTATTCCAAAAGAAGAAATCACTGATATATTCCGTCTATAAGTGGAAAGACCAAAATAACTTTCTATCTTAAATCGAAGGAATGTATTGAATTACCTCAAAAATCTGAAGATCACGAACCAACCATCAAATATGCGCTGCCGTTTATCTCCTTAAACTATTCCGGTAGCGTTTTTATGGTGTATTGACTATCTAACCAAACTATTCGTATGATGAATCCGCATAGCGAAATTTTCAGTTCAAAGAAAAATTGAGAAAACAGGTTGATTTGCCGGCAAATAGAGAGTAAGGTAACAAAGCTGTTTGATGAAAACAGAATTGATCAGCAGCTTTAGGTATCTAATCTCCTTTATCTAAGGGCAGAAATCTTTATTTGTGAAAAATTAAAAATAATTCACAAAAAGGGTTGACCGATGATTGCTGGAGTGGTATTCTTAATGAGCCTTGTGAGAGACGGCTTGTTTCTCACAAGTGAAGCCTTCTTCTGATTGTGAAATTCAAAAAGAAATTCACAAAAAAGTCTTGACTTTGATCAGGACAGGGAGTAAGATAAACAAGCTTGTGAAAGATAAATGAATCTTCACAAATAACTCGTTCTTTGAAAACTTTACAGACAGTATGTACAAGTACCAATTGGTACAGGTTAAACAAACAAACCAAGTACAAGTCAATTCAACCTGAACAATCACAAAGTAAAAAAACGCAAAAGCGTTGAGTCAAATCAAATGGAGAGTTTGATCCTGGCTCAGGATGAACGCTGGCGGCATGCCTAATACATGCAAGTCGAACGGTATCTTTGGATACAGTGGCGAACGGGTGAGTAA
>NZ_MPJW01000188.1 GCF_001945525.1 Ileibacterium valens | reverse complement strand
GGGAAGAGAGAATGGAGCAGTGGCAAACGGCCCTGAATCGAGTTATAGTGTGTTTGGTAATTTTGTTTATTGAGCATGAACATATTTTACCAAAAAAGGCACCTCATCCATTACGGATCAGGTGCCTCTTTTTATTTTTGGACTGTCAGAAATTTAACAGCCCCTTTTACTAACTTGTAAGCCTATTGAACACAAGTGAGATGTCTGGATCAATGGGTTAGAAAAGACATTTTGCCAAACAGGCATATAATGAAATCGTATGATGATTCTTCAAAGAGAATCAACAGAAATCAGTCAATCAATCTTTGCTTCTGTTCAACAGAAGACAGAGATAGAAATGAGGTGTTAGATTTGAATAAAAAAGCCGATTTAGTCATTGTGGGGGCTGGTCCAGCCGGAATGACAGCTGCTTTGTATGCATCAAGAGCAGGTCTTTCTGTCATTATGATCGATGCAAGTGCTCCAGGAGGAAAGCTTCTGAAAACGTACCTGGTAGATAACTATCCAGGAGTACCTGAAATTCCAGGACCTGATCTGGCTATTCAGATGTACCAGCAGTCCGTCCAGTTCGGTGCTGAATTTATGAATGGTATGGTTAAGGAAGTAACAAAAGATCGCCAGGTCATTCTGGAAAATGGAGAGACCATTGATGCGAAGACCGTTTTAATTGCTACAGGTGCCAAAGAACGAACTTTAAATATTCCAGGTGAAGAAGATGCCATAGGTCATGGAGAAAGCTTCTGCGCAGTCTGTGATGGTGCATTCTTCCGCAATAAGGATGTTGCAGTTATTGGCGGGGGAAACTCTGCGCTTGAAGAAACGCAGTTTTTAACTCAGTTTGTAAATAAGGCTCAGATCATCATTCGCCGGGATGCTTTCCGCGCTGAAACTCATCTGCAGGAAAAAGTTGAAAATAATCCGAAGATTGAAGTGATTCGCGATTCGATTCCAAAAGAAGTGAAACTCACCGATGGAAAAGTCAGTGGTCTGATTATTGAAAATGTAAAAACAAAAGAACAGACTGAACTTCCAGTTTCCGGTCTGTTCCCATACATTGGACATATTCCGGAAACAGATATGGTTAAGAATCTGGGGATCACAGATGAAGCCGGTTATATCGTAGCTAACCTTCAGATGCAGACCGCTGTTCCAGGAGTGTTTGCGGCAGGAGACTGTGTCAGCAAAGATCTTCGCCAGATTGTTACGGCTGCGGGGGATGGAGCAATTGCCGCTCAGATGGCCTTTAAATTTATTGAAGACTTCTGCTAGTTAACGACAGGATGATCCAAATCAATTGAATCAGCAGTCTGAATCCATTTTGGACTGAATAAGAATCCAATCAGATTTAAAACGTTATTTATATTTAAACCGATTTAAACAATGGTCAGCAGCAGGTTCTCAAAACCAGATGAAACCTGTTCTGACCTTTTTTGCTTATAACAAAATGCCTACCATGTTCAGTCTGCTTTGCATCGGTTTCTTCTTCCTATTATTCAATCAAGTTTTCTTCAATCACATTTTCTGGAATATATAAAACTAACTATCCAGAAATCGAAAAACGGTCCATTCATTGAATAACGAACGGACCGTTTTTGTGTTTTAAACAAATTTAATTTTTAATTAGAGTTATGAATAACGAAGTGGTTTTCTCTCTTCAGTGATTCTTCATCAGTTATTTACGGCATGATGAGGAGCAAAACCATCTTTGCTTACGCCCTTGAAGATGTATCCAGCATCCTTATAAGCCTGAATGATGGAAGGAAGAGCTTCGACCGTCGTATTCTTAGCATCTGTATCATGAAAGAGAATATTGATTTTTTCTGTTCCAATTCCTGAAGTCGCATTGGCGATCAGCTGTTCAACGGGGACATTATTTCCAGATGCGTCGGTAGAGTCGCCATTCCAGTCAAAGTATTGATAACCACGTTCCTGAACCGCTTTGGTCAGTTTATTCATCAGTCCTGGCGAATATTCAGCCGAAATGGTATTTGAACTTCCTCCGGGAAACCGAATGCAGTCTGGTTCAATTCCGGTCTGATCTTTTACGACTTTGGCAATCTTTTCAAGATCATCAAAATAAGCTTCTTCAGAAGAATACAGGGAAGCATAATCATGAGAGAACGTATGAAGCGCAATCGTATGACCATGATCCACAATCTCCTTCATGATGTCATATTCTTCCGGATGAGTACCGATGACAAAGAAGGTAGCTTTGACTTCATACTGGTCAAGTATGTCAAGAATTTTTAATGTGTTCTGCGATGGACCATCGTCAAAGGTCAGATAACAGGTCGATTTTCCATAATCTGGATCTTCAACGACAGTGACGGTCTGAGTATAGGTAGCCTGATTATCGGAGCGGTCACGAACAGTGAAATCCACATTATATGTTCCTGGGACTGTGACATCGAGATGACTGGTATCGCAATAGGAAGTCGGGGAGCTGTCAAGATTGTCGACGGCTTTATAGGAATCTGAAGTATATTCCTGCCCCTGCATCAGGGAAATCTGTTTTTCAAATCCTTCAAGAGAAGGAGCCTGTTTATCTTCCTTTCGAATCAGACGGGCACTTTTTTCGGACTCATTGCCATACTGATCTGTCGCGCTGATCGTTATTTTGAAAGTACCTGCTTCTTTGGTGTCTTCGCGATTATCCATTTTTATGGAGTAAGTCGACGCATCGGTAATCGAATCAATGAAATTTTCTGCTTTGATGGTTTCAGTCGTATCCGTTGTATAATCTTTGACTTTAATTTCTGGAGCTGCTGTATCGCGAACACTCACCACGAATGGATATTTTTTTCCATCATAAACATAGTTCATATCATAATCGCCTACTGTTTCAGTATCGACTTTTCCTTCAACAGAAACCTTTTCAGTCGAATCCATAAACAGAGACTTGAGATTATCGAGCGGCTTGAATTCAGATTTATATTCTGCGATATAATGGGTCGATTTTAAGTGCAGCGGATTGAGCTTATTGACTCCAAACCATATGAGTCCACCCACAAGCAGGACAGGAACCAACAGAAGAAGCAATCGATCCTTGCGCAGTCTTTTATTTTTCTTTTTTTGTTTGCGAGAATTTCCTGCCATATTGGTCCTCCTTTTTCAAGTTTTAATTATAAAGTTGGTCTGTCTGAAAACAAATCATCCGAACTTATTCCTGTTGAAACGTTTTGATTATGCAAAAATGTGTCCTGTTTCATTTGCTGGAAAATCTTTATATAACAGGAAGAAGAGAAAAACTTCTGGATTCATTTTGGCGTAAAATATAAATATCACAGATGACTCAAAAAATTAGAAATGGTTTCTGATTTTTTTCTTAAATATTTGTTAGAGCCTGTCATTGTGACTCGACATAAAAGCTGTGAACTTATGAACGGAGAGGTTAACCATATGAAAATGCTGCTGGCAGTCATCTCAAAAGATGATGTAGATGAAACTTTAAAGAAACTGGCTTCTAACCAGATCAGTGCGATTCAGATCGCATCAAGCGGAACCGGATTTTTCGTACCAGGTAATGCGACGCTGCTTACTCTGGTGGATGATGGCAAGGAAGATGAAGTCATTGAAATGATTCGGGAAACAGCGGGAATGGTTCGCCGCAGAGGTAATGACTCCTACGATCCAACATCCATTTTTTCTGGAGTCGAAGAAGGTGGAGGATTTGTGGTGGTCATTGAAGGAGACCGTCTGATTTCACTTTAGCCATTCAGTTATTCATTTCCTGTTTGATATTTATTTCCTGTTTGATATTTATTTCCCGTTTGATAAGTCTGCTTCGAAATGAGATGCAGAGTTAGTCCATCAGATCGGATTGGACCGCTTTCAATAGCAAATTTTGTCAAGAAATGTATATTTGAGCCGCTTCAATCATCACTCAGAATTATCCGAAAAGAAGTTCTGGTCTTAAAAAGGTAATATATAAACCGAAAGTTAAGGATGAATTATTTTCCATTCATCCTTTTTGGTTTGTCTGAAAAATAGATATGTTAAAGTCATTTCAGACAAATATCGACAGGTGATTAGTATGAAAATACAGATTGTCGGCGACGGCATTAAAGAATGTGCGCTTGCCAGAAATTTGGAAAAATATGGCTCTCATGAAGTCATTGTGACACCCGGAAACGAAGGAACAAAACAGTTAATCAGAGATCTGGATATGGATCTTCCGGAAGGAATTCAACTCGATGATGTTCTGCAGTCGGCCGAACTGTTTGCTCCGGACAGGGTGATCTTTATGGATGAGAGAGTTGCATTATCCAATCTTAAAAATCTTCTTGAAGAAAGGGGATTTGAGGTTTTTGGACCGGATTCGAATGCAGCCAGACTCCTTTATGACAAAGCTGAGTGGACGAATTTCTTTAATGAACATGGATTAGTATGTCCAAAGACGGAAAGCTTTTTAGATCTTGATTCAGCTTTAAAGCGAATTGAACAGACGGATGGCCCGATTGTGATCAAGGAAAGAGGCAGACAGGGACGATTCAGTGTGCCTTATTCGATGGACGAAGCTCAGGATACATTGAGAAACTGGTTTGACTCTGAAAGTGATCATAAGGCAGACGAGGTTTTGATTTCCCCCTACTATTCAGGCATACGTTTCAATGTTCCTGTAATGGTCTATAAAAATCAGGTTCTGCCTTTTGATTCAATGGTGACTCAGCGAGGCGTTTATGAAAATGAAGATGATGCTCAGACCAAAGCCATGGGCGCTTTTTCACCTGCCCTCGATGTGATTCCTTCAGAGATTTACAATGAAGCAATCATGAATTATATGATTCCATTCTTTGTTTCCATGGATGAAGAAAATATCCCTTACGAAGGATTCGCCGATGGCGAGTTTATTTACAACGAGGATGGTTTGCGCTTAGTCAATATGAAATGCGGACTGGCAGACTGCGGGCTTTGCTCAATTCTGCTGCGCTCAAAGGATGATGTGGCTCATATCATCGATCGATTAAAAAACAGGGAGATCATCAATCTTCATTTTGCAAAACAGAGCGCCTGCACGATCATGCTCGCTGCAAAAAACTATCCGGAAGGCTTTGCTTCTGGAGAACCGATTCTGGTCGATGAAGATGTCGAAGGAGATATTTTCCCTTATCATGCGATTTTGCAGGATGGTCAGCTGGTCAGTCATGGAGGCCGGGTTTTAGCTGTGGCAGCTTTAGGAAAAGATTTATCTGAAGCCTCATTGAATGCACAAGAGGCAGCCAGACATATTCATTGTGATGATCTGATTTATCGAAGTGACATCGGTGATCCTGAATTCTTCAAACGAATTCAAAAAGACCGCAATCCGCTGTGATCTTCAAAACAATTTTCAAAGTATATTCAGTATGAAAAAGGACTTTATCTGGTTGTTCAGATAAAGTCCTTTAAACGGTTTGGAACATTTAAGTGTCGTGTTTCAGTCATCAGGAATCAGGCTGATCGATGATTTCTAAAAGCTTTTCATATAGTTTGGAAGTTTCTTCAGAATCCTTTTCACTGATTACAGTCACCTGTTTATCATGAATAATCTTCACTGCTGGCTGCCCGGAATACCCATATAAAGTATACTGACCGAATTCTTTCGAAGAAAAATCCCCCATCATCTTGTTCATATCGTCATATCCAAAGGTTTTGCTTCCATAATCAGGATCTTCAATCCATTCGATTGATTCGATGGATTCAAAAGGAATGGTCTGTGATGGAACACTTCTTGCATCAATCTGTAAAGCATCCGGTTCAAAACGGACATCGAAACCGGCCCAGACGATCAAAGCGGAGACACCCGCAATAATCAGGACAGTAATTACTAAAACAGGAATGGAGGTTTTGCGATAGTTTCGAATCCATCCATTGCCTTTTTCCAGATAATCGAGATCCACTTTCCACGTTCCTTGTGAAACCTGCTTTTTGTAATTGAGAGTCGAAACAAGATAAGGAACGGCGATCAGAATAATCAATAAGGCTGGAAACAGGTATTCAATGAATCGGCCGTCTGGAAAGATGGAAATAAGCATTAAAGTGATTCCGAATAAGGTAAAAGTGATTCCGGCAGCCCGGTTTGTGACCTGCCAGTTCTGACGGTTTTCCAGAGTTCTGCGAAATCTTGTTCCAAAAAGCGGATTGGGTGATGCTTTTGGCAGATAATTTCCAGTGATTGCCAGCAAAGCTCCAATAAAAAGGAGACTGAAAAACTGAGTATTGATTCGGGACCGATTCAGCACAATCAAAAGAGCAGAAAACCAGATGACTGCAGGCTGAATCCAATAGGTCAGAACGGTGACTTTCCTGGAGTCGATTCGATCACTCCATCTCGATACCAAAAGCAAAATGACCACCTGAAGAATCAGTCCAAGTCCAAAAGAAGCGGTTATCGCCCAGTAAAGAATGGAATGTTCTGGATGGATCAAGGCATAAATTCCAAAAGCGACAAAAGGAACAGCTAAACTCAGGCAGGAAAGAAGAGCCTGTTTTTTTGATTCGTTTTTGATCATAAGGGATCGCCTTTAAGCTCGCTGATAAAAGCAAGAGCTTCTTCGAGTACAGAGGTACTGAGTGAATAAACCATCTGTTTTCCTTCGCGGCGGCTTTTGACCAGATCAGCGTTTTTGAGGACACTCAGATGCCGGCTGATCGCCGGCTGGCTGATTTCGAAAAGGTCGCTGATTTCGCCAGCACTTTTTTCTCCCTGTTTCAGTATGGAAAGAATCCGTCTGCGAGTCGGGTCAGAAAGTGCAAGCATCGTATTCTGCAAAGACATGACTCTTACCTCATATAACATATAACTTATTTGTTATATGAAGAATAACAGAGATGGAAATTGAAGACAATATACTCTGATCAGAAATAACGAAGAGGCTTCAGATAAAGAGAAAAAAAAGAAACGGAGAAAATGATGAATCAGTCTTCGCAAACGCCCGTTTACAAAAAAGTATCAGCCCGTGAAAAGTACGACTTCGGCATCGGCGCCATCGGAAAAGAAGCGATTTGCAACATGATCGGCTCCTTTCTGATGCTCTACTTCACGGATACCCTGTTTCTTGTTCCCGCTTTTGTCGGCATTCTGTTTTTCGTAGCCCGGATCTGGGATGCCATCAACGACCCGATGATGGGAATGATCGTGGACAATACCCGTTCTCGGTTTGGAAAGTTCAGAATCTGGCTGGTGATCGGAACACTGGTCAACGCCGTTGTGTTTGTTCTTCTGTTTCACACTTTTAATCTGCAGGGAACATCCCTCTATATTTATGTCACGGTTATGTACATCCTTTATGGCATGACCTACACGATTATGGATGTTCCTTACTGGTCCTGGCTGCCCAACCTGACCAATGATCCGCACGAAAGAGAATCCGTATCCGTAATCCCACGTTTCTTTGTCTCTCTGGCTGGATTCAGCGTGGCCATCTTTGGTCTGTTCGTGATCAACTATTTCAATCAGAGAGCCGGTCTGGACAATCTCTATGCTGAACACGGATTCACCATGTTTGCCATCATGATCGCGATTCTGTTTATCGTGACCATCGGCATCACTGCCACCAATGTCAAAGAAGAACCCACTCTGGATGCGAAAAATGAAAAAAAAGCCCGAAACAGGCGCTGAAAGTCATCGTTAAAAACGATCAGCTGCGCGCTTTCATCGGTCTGCTGGTGACCTTCAACCTCGCTACACAGATTGCCAAAGGATTTGCCGTGTATTACTTCAAAGACGTCTGCGGAAATGAGTATATCTACTCCGTATTCGGTATGGCCATTCTGGCAGAAATGCTCGGTCTGGTTCTCTTCCCGGCGATCGCCTAAAAGCTCTCCCGTCAGAAAGTATACTCGATCGCCTGCAGCCCCTGGCTGCCGCCGGTCTGCTGCTTCTCGGTGTATTCGGTTTTGTTCTTCCGCAGTCTGTTGCCGGAGTGATCCTCTCCTGCGCTGTTCTGTTCTTTGGTTCCGGCCTGTCTCTTGGCGTCGCCACCTGCTGCCTGGCAGACGTCATCGACTACGGCGAAGTCGCTTCGGCGTGCGCAATGAAAGTGTTCTCTGCTCCGCTCAGACTTTCCTGATGAAAGCAGCGACAGCCGCAGCCGGCGGTCTGACCGGTATAGGACTGAGTCTTGTCGGCTACAAAGCTGAACTGCCTGTTCAGTGTTCCGGTACGATCATGGGCATCCGTGTTCTGATGATCGTCATTCCAGTTCTTCTCGCTGTTCTCAGTCTTTATATCTACAAGCGTTTCTATACGCTCAAAGACGAGCAGATGGAAGAAATCACCCGCAGACTCAATGAAAAACGCGCTTTCCAGATCGAGATGCCGTCTGCTGCTGACGAAGAAGTATCTGAAGACAGCGACGACCTTTTTCCGGAACTGGCCTGATGTCTGAGTGAGAATATAAACAGAATTGAGAAAATCCACTCTAATTCAGTTGACCAGGGGTTGCAGACGGCGCTGTCAGGAAGCAGGACAGACTGGCTCCTGACAGCGCCGTCTCTTTCAGATAATATGAAAGGCCCCCCAGAAGCCAATTCGTGGATTTAGATGGATACTTAGGGTGTATTTACAAGTAAACGTCATTACCACATGACTTAGGAGGACCTATATGGCAAGCTTACTTTTTATCGGATGTGATGTCCACAGTAAAACAATCAGTTTAGATACTTTCGATCGAAATTCTAATACACATAGTCACCAGACAAAAATTAATAATGATCCACGATTGATCTGGAAGTATGCCAAGAAAATCGAATCTGAAGTTGAACCTGGAACCAAGCTCGTATTCGGTTACGAAGCTGGATGTCTTGGCTTCTCTTTCCATGAAAGAATTACGAAAATGGGCTTTGAGTGCCGGGTTATGGCGCCAACGACAATCCGTCTTGCTCAGACAGACCGCGTTCGAAAAACGGACCGCAGAGATGCAAAATCTCTGGCTGAAGCATTAGCCTATGACACCTACAAATCAGTCTATGTTCCTAATCGGGAAGATCAGGAAGTTCGCTCATTTATCCGGCTTCGTGAAGAGACTCAGGAAACCATTAAGAAGTTCAAACAGCGGATTAATGCCTTTGTGTTGAAACTTGGCTATACCTTTGATGAAGGAAAAAGCAAGTGGACTATAAAACACAGAGATTGGCTTAAATCCCTGGAACTGTCTCCAATGAATCGCGAGGTGCTCGACGAGTATCTCATTACTCTTGAGGAGCTTGAGACCAAAATTGCTCGATATGATGAGCGAATCACCGAAATGTCCAAGCAGGAAAATTACAATGAACTGGCTAGTTCCCTTTCGTGCTTCAAAGGAGTAACCAGGCCCATCGCTATGCGGATCATTACTGAAATTGGAGATTTTAATCGCTTTGCAACAGCTGGAGAATTTGCCT
>NZ_MPJW01000116.1 GCF_001945525.1 Ileibacterium valens | reverse complement strand
CATATAGAATAAATCTTTTTAGGAGTATATGGGTGGTTTTAGCTCGAAAAAAGCTATACATAAAGCGTAATTAAAGCAGTTAGAAATTAGATAGAATTTCTAGGTAGAAAAAGCTTGGGAATTACAGATAAATATATTTATTGAAATACATGTATTTGATCAGATTATATGTTTCAAGCAAAATCAAATTGGATTGATTGGACTGATTAAGATTCGGCAATTGAATCAGATTAAACTGCTGACAGGGAATCTTTCTGATCTCTCTTTTCGATAGAAAAAGGAGAGGGAAACTTTTTACCTGATCAAGAAATCCAGGAACATTGGCTGGAATAAAATTTCCAGTTAATGTCGGAATGATGATCAGAGCGCCTTTTTCAAAACGCCTGATGCCAAAATCGGTAAACAGCTGATTGTAGATGACGGCCTTGCCTGTGTTAAGCAGATCTTCCGCCATATCTAAAGACAGAGAAAGTGGAAACAGAGCACCAATAAAAACCAGACGCTTTGCCTGATGAATCATGTCGGCAGCCACATTAACCTGTTCCAGGAACTGATTCTGATCAAACTCGTTTTTTGAGATAAAGCGGATATTCGCAAGCATGGCTTCAACGGAAGTGTTTTTATACCGCTGCTGGTACTGGTCTTTACGAATCTGAGCTGTAGTCCTGCCAAATTCACGCAGATTCTTAAAACTTTGAAATCCAAGATACAAACAAAATTTTTTAATTGCTTCGGAAGAAACATGTGTGTTTTTAATATTTCCTGGCGAGTCATTTTCGGCAGATCCCTGTAGTGACTGATCAGGTATTCAGCCAGAATAAATAAAGGTTCTGAAGGATCCGCATCAAAGATAATACTCAGAAGCATGACCGCAAAACAATTCATAATATTCCTTCCTTCAAGTAGTATTAAGGCTCTTTTACAGCTGAATTGGTTTAATTGAGTGAACTTCATTTCCTGGCCCAAAGTAGTATTTGGATGCTGCACTGATGATCGATGCCGAGAGAACAGGTTCAGTCTGAACAAAGATGGATATGAATGCGGCCAGATCGAGATATGGCTCTAAAAACAGAATCGTATCTTCATCAGTCAGATTTTCAAAAATGCTTCGGGCTTTCTGCATATCCCAACTGCCTAAGAAAACAATTATTGAATGACTGCAGGTTTTTAAAAGTATCTCCTTAAGCTGCTGGAAAACCTGCATTTTACCGATGACAAGAATGACAGGAGAATGGCTTATCTTCTCTTTGAGAAACTTGCGAATGGATAACCTGGAGTCAAAGCTTGAAAGCAGATCAGAATATACAGTGTTTTGCGGATCCTGCTCATAAAATTATATTTCTGTTTTTAATGCTCTTAGCATCGCAGGAAAACATGAAAAGCCCCCTGCTTGAGAAAAGCGAACCAGCGTGGCTTTCGAGATTTTATTATCAAGCTGAACATCTGTAAGAGTGATTGATTTATGTTGGTTTTTTAGCAGAAAAGCAGAAATCTGATAACTGCTGGCCCCAGGATAGCTGTTCATAAAAACGGTTGTCAGTCGATCGAGAATATACATTAGTTAATCTCCATTCATCAAATGAAGCAGAATGATATTATGTCAAATATAACATAATACACAAAATTGGAATCCAGCTCTTCAGGAAAAAGGAAACACTTGTGAAGATCAGGATAATTGTCGACATGCGGCTGCTGCATTCTACTCAGCTCATGCATGGAAATTGATTGGAGTTTCTGACTAAAACCTCAAGAAATAAGAAAATCAAAAAAGCGAACAGGTGTCTCTGTTCGCTTTAAGCGGTTCAAAGTCTATGTTTTTGAATGGCGAAACTTTCAGTGTAAAAAGTTACTCGAGACTGACTTCAATCTCCGTATCAGCCTGTATTGGTTCGCCTGCGGGAATACTCTGCCATACGACTTTACCATATCCATCCTGGCGAATTGGAAGACCGGAAAGCTGCCAGAGTGCAGTCAAATCCTTTCTTGTCCAGCCGATCAGATCCGGCATAGTTAATGACTGACCATCCGTTAACAGAAGGACATTATCATTGGAGTTAATCGTTCCTCCCGCTTTTGGAAACTGATCAATGATAGAAGACCCATCCCCAATGATTACCGTGTTGACGTGCTTATCAGCCATTTTGTTATTGGCATAATCGATGGAATGATTCACCAGAGAAGGCATTTCGTAAGATTCCCACTGTCCATAGGGTTCATTGGCAGAATCAGAAGTTCCTCCATTCACGCTGTTGGCAATTAAAGCCTGCTGCATGATGACCTGGAAGGGTTCTGCAGAATAGTTAATATAATTGGAAGAAACCATTCCCCAGTAAACCATGATTTTAGGATCATCAGCCGGAGCGGCTGCCATAATGCTTGACGTAAAGACACTTGTATCATAGGTTCCAGTTTCAGGATCATATCGTTCACCGGTACCGGTCTTTCCAGTCAGATCAACATCTTCCATTGCAAATTTTTCGCCGGAAAAACCGGGTGCAAAGACCTGGCGCATGATGTCTTTTGTCTGGTTTGCCGCATCTGCTGAAATTGGAGTCCCTGCGGCTTCCGGTTCAAATTTGTTGATGGTCTGACCAGTCGCTGAATCCACAATGGATTCAACGACATATGGCTTCATCATCACACCGTCATTAAAGATCGCAGAATAAGCCTGCATGAGCTGCAGGACAGTAATTGAGCTGGCCTGTCCAAATCCAGTAGACAGATAGCTTGTAGCATCAGACATGTTCTTGGCTCCACTGGTTTCAGGAACAAAAGGGATGTCTGTAGCTTTAAAGAATCCGAATTTATCCAGATAGTTTTCATAGGTCTTCTCGTCGAGATAGTTGGCAAGAAGCTCACAGATCGCAATGTTGGATGAGTTAGCAAGACCATCTTCAAAGCTTAATACCCCAAAATCCTTACCTAATGCATCCTTAATAGTCGGATAGCCAGTTACAGCTCCATTTTCAAGACGAATGATTTCTCCGGTTCCTGGATCGACTGTATAGTCAAACTGTCCAGCCCGATACAACTGATTGTAAGGATAAACGCCAGCATCAATAGCGGAGGCGTATACAAAAGGCTTCATAACTGATCCTGCTTCATAATTCATTTCTGAAACATTATCGGTATAACTTGGAATTTCAAGTGGAGTATTCTGATTAAAGGTTGGATAAGAAGCCCAGGCCAGGATCTTACCGGTCTCTACTTCCATCACGACGCACCAGGCAGATTCAGCCCCATTCGTATCCATCGTGATCTGCATTTCTTCTTCGACGATGCGCTGAAGATTGGAATCAAGTGTTAAAACCAGATCGCTTCCATCTTCTGCCTGCGAAAGGATTCGATGTGTTCCTGGAAGGATTTCGCCGCGCTTGGACTGCTGGAATTGCTCCTGCCCATCCTTACCGGCCAGATAGGAGTTCATATCTTTTTCAAGGCCATTAATACCTGAAATCCTTCCCGAATCTTCAGAATAGGTGGCATAACCAATCAGGTTGCTTGAGAAAGGGGAAGTGGGGTAGCTTCTTTTTGTGGTCTCGATGAAGCCTAAACCGGGAATTTTTTTCTCCTGTAAAGCTTCCATTACGGTTTTGTCCAGACGTTTGGTTCCTGTTCCAAGTTCAGATTGAGCGTATCCATTTTCCATTCCATTTTTTACAAGTTCTGCAATGGTCGTTTCATCGATCGAATCGCCTAAAACTTCCTTTAAGGATTTCGCAAATTCACCAGCGTCTTTGACATAAAGCAGTTCGCGCTCATTTTTCTCTTCTTCAAGTTCCTTGACGACTTCATCATAGGTTCCATTCTGAAGAGCGTAGCGAACAGCCATATCATCCAGCTTTTCCTGTTGTTCTTCGTCTTCCTTTTTTTCCTGTTCGGTTCGGTTATCAAATTGAGCAATCAGAGTATAGGCCACGGTTTCCTGAGCTAATACCTGATGATTGCGGTCATAGATGGTTCCTCTTTTGCCGTAGATCGTTGGAGTCTGAATCGAAGAAGCAATATCACTGGTAATGACTTCATGCTGTGACCAGATATGCTTTTTTGAAATCATCGTATACAGAATGTTGGCAACGACTAGACCAAAGCAGCACATGGCTACGATAAATATTGAAATCAGATTTTGATTTGCATAGCGGCTTTTTTCCAACCGTTTTTGCATGGTTTCCTTACGCTGCGGTTTATTTCTTGATCGCCGCATGGGATTCCTCCATTCTAAAATTTATGTATAAAAGACTGATATTCTGACAGATCAGAAAAGGATCTGTAATTTTCTTTTTGCAGGCCGTTTTGAATCAAAGGCTGCATCAGACATTTCTGATGGAGTTGCGAACATTGAAAATCAGGCTAATTTTTCAATTTTGCCTTAGGTTCTGTCCTGGGCAAGTCGAACGCTTAGATAGTTCAGCTTATACCGTGAAATTTTAATCAAAAATTCTATAAAAAAGATTAAAGAATTCATTGAATCAAAGTATGACATAAAGCTCAAAAGAGTATAACAGCTTTGTGCGGCTTCCCAAAACGAGGAAAAGCTCCCTGAGGCAGGGAGCTTTACTTGTTGTCGATAACGTAAATATTATTCTGGTTATCGCTGACCTGGTTGTCGAGCATGCCAAGAACGCTTGTTTTATCCTGTAAAACGTTGACTTCGCTCTGAAGCTGATCAATTTCCTCTTCTGTTTTTGAAATTTCGCCAACCAGTTCTGTATTGGTTCTGGAAAGCGAAGCATTATATGAATTCAATAACAGCCGGCAGCTAAGAAATACACCGGCAAATAACAGCCAGACGATCAATAAACGCTGCATTGGATCTTTTCTTTTTTTCTTCAGAACAGTTCGTTTACGAACGGTTTTCCCCTTTGATTTCATGACGCTCAATTCCCCTTAATTTTGCGCTGTGCGCTCTTTGATTCTCTTCCAGTTCTTCGTCAGATGCCTGAACCGGTTTTCTGTTTACCAGATGATACTCGAGATTTTCTATCCCCATCTGCGGAAGCCGTTTGTCTGTTTTTGGAGGCAGTGCAGCTTTGGCAAATGTTTTCTTTACCATTCTGTCTTCTAATGAATGGAAAGTGATAACGGCCATTCGCCCCCCAGGCGCTAACCGTTTTAACCCGTCATCCAGAACTTTCTGCAGCTGAGCTAATTCCTGATTCACTTCAATACGCAGTGCCTGAAAGATCTGTTTAGCGGGATGCCCCTTTTTCCTGAGAACGGCAGGCGGCAGGGCAGACCGAATAACGTCGACCAGCTCAAATGTTGTGTTGATCGGCTTTTCCGTGCGGATTTCGCAGATTTTCCGAGCAATTTTCGATGCGAATGGATCTTCTCCATACTCTCTGAAAATTCGAGTCAGTTCTTCCTGTGAATAAGTGTTTACTACCTTCCATGCATCCAGATCAGCTTCCTGATTCATTCTCATATCCAGACGGGCATCAAAGCGATAAGAAAACCCTCTTGATGCATCATCAAACTGCGGAGATGAGACTCCTAAATCCATTAGAATTCCATCGACCTGATCGACCCCATAACGATCTAAAACCGATGCCAGATTTTCAAAAGGTTCATGCACCAGGGTGAAGTTATCGGAGATCGCTTCAAGTCTGGGCCGGCTTTCCTCAATTGCATTCTGATCAAGGTCAAAAGCATACAGGTGACCTTGAGGACATCTTTTTAAAATCTGTTCACTGTGACCGCCTCGACCAAGCGTGCAGTCAACATAAATTCCATCATTTTTGATGTTCAGCATATCGATGGATTCATCAAGCAGAACGCTGACATGTTTCATTTCTATCACTCCATTAATCCGGAAAGGTTTTCGGCAAAGTCCTCAAAGGAATCTGATTGCTCAGCTTCAAGAGCTTCCCACTTCTCTTTCGACCAGATTTCGATGTGTGTTGCGACGCCGATGATTAGACATTCTTTCTGAAGTCCGGCTAAATTAACCAGAGTCGAAGGAATCAGAATACGTCCCTGTGAATCAAGATCAACTTCACTGGCTTTAGAAAGAAAAATGCGTTGATACATACGTGCATCCTTATTCGTTGACGGAAGGGCGGCGATTTTCTTGTAGACGACTTCCCACTGTTCCGTCGTATACACGTTCAAGCAGCCATCAAGCCCACGGTTGACGATCACGCGCTCACCGAGTTCATCTCTGAACTTGGCCGGCATTATCAA
Organism: Ileibacterium valens; assembly: GCF_001945525.1. Lineage (GTDB taxonomy): Bacteria > Bacillota_I > Bacilli_A > Erysipelotrichales > Erysipelotrichaceae > Ileibacterium > Ileibacterium valens. Next base: position 3,272 of record NZ_MPJW01000116.1, on the reverse strand, counting down.
TCGCCCCTTACGATCAATATTATGCGCGAACTCCCCCATGAACATGTGCCATCACCCCCACACTCTGACACAATCCGCTACTTTGCACCACCATTATAGTATTCAGGACCTCTTTTCTCAATTGAAAATACAAAATCTCCTAACGATGGCCTTTCCTGGAGCAAATAAAAAAAGACCTTTCTCATCAGCCTGACAGACGATTTTTGAGGTGAAATTAGTCATTGGGTGGGGGAAAATGGCAGGAAAAACCAGAAAAAAGGTCGATTTGAATCTTATTTGATCCAATTTGAAAGCTGATGATTTAAATCCAGACAATTGGCAGATTGCAAAACAGTAAGAAACGAATCGTCAGGGGATCACCCTTCATCTTTCCATGAAAGAAAGCAGATCAATGGCAAAGAAGAAGATTTCATCGAATTACCTTAAATCTGGGCAGTTTCTCCACCAATGGAGTTCATTAAGGTTTGAATCACTAACAAAGAAATAAAGATTGAAGAATCATGAATACAATAAGTCTGATCTGTATTGATATTTCAGAAGAAGTAAAGGATCATAACGAAAAGTTGAAAAGTGAAATCAACCTGAAAAATCGGTTTGAAATGGGACAGGCTCCCACTCTGTTTCGTTTAATGAACATATATGGAAATTTGATATTAATAATTCATTTATATAGGCATTAACTCCCACTTATGATGGAGGTCCAAATCGTTGTATCTTAGCGTCTGGTCTGTTGATTGCCTGGACGATTTCTTCCTGATTCGATGCCAGGAAAACGAACAAGTAAGATATATTAAGCGAAAGATTGGTCTGTGAAATGAAAACGATGAAGATTGGTAAATGAAATCGGAATCAGAAAAGGTAAAAAATTCTTTTGAAACAAGCAGATACAAAATGCCTGTAAATCGCAAATATCTCATATCTGAGATCGCTTGCATCTGATTTAAAAAATGAATGAATTTATTGATATGGTCCGGAAAGTGAACCCATTCACCGTTGAAAACAGGAAAATTACAACAGATGAAAAGGGGCCGGTTTTGGAATCGTGCTTGAATGCTATAATTTTCCCATGAAATTTAAGAGAGGTATCTGAATGAATTTTCTGAACTTTATTCTGGCTTTGGTACCGATCATCTGGTTGATAATCGCGATGATGGTGCTCAAGTGGACGACGTGGAAAGCAGCTTTAGGTTCAGCAGTCATTGCAGCTGTTGAAGCATTGCTGATCTGGCATACACCAGTCAGCGTGATCGGTCTTTCTGCTCTTGAAGGAATTTGTATGGCATTATGGCCAATTGTACTGGTCATCGTGTCCGCTGTATTCACTTATAACCTGGTTTGCCGCTCAGGCGGGATGGATGTCATCAAGCGGTTACTGACTTCACTGTCTTCGGATAAGCGCGTGATTGTCCTGTTAGTTGCCTGGTGCTTTGGCGGATTTATGGAGGGAATGGCTGGTTTTGGAACGGCTATCGCCATTCCAGCTGGAATGCTGGTCGGGATGGGCTTTCCGGCTCTTTTTTCCTGCCTGATCTGTCTTGTCGCCAATGGAAATCCGACGCCATGGGGCTCCATTGGGATTCCGACAGTAACTCTGGCTAACGTTGTAGGATTTGAAAACTCGATTTCACTTTCAACCATGCAGGCTATACAGACGGCATTCTTTATGATCCTGACTCCAGTGATTCTGGTTATGATTACAGGAAAAGGAATCAAAGCAATGAAAGGGATGTGGGGAATTACTCTGGCCAGTGGAATTTCCATGGTGATTCCAATGATTCTTGTCTCCTATTTTGTCGGGGCAGAACTTGTCATGGTGATCGCCTCGGTCTGCTCCTTACTGATTACCGGATTCATGGCGAAAAGAATGAAGCCGAATCCTGAATATGAAATGGAAATGCCTGAACAGACAGGAAAGCTTGGCCTTAAGGAAATTGCAGTCGCTTGTGCTCCATTCCTGTTTATCTTTGTATTCCTGTTAGGAACTTCCAAACTTGTCATGCCAATCAATACCTATCTGGATCAGTTTTCAAGCTCCATCACTTTTGTTGAAGGACAGTCTCCAGTTAAATTTGCATGGATTAATACTCCAGGCGTATGGATTTTCCTTTCTGCAATCCTGGGTGCCTGGATTCAGAAAGTGCCAGTTTCAGTATTTATGGAAGTTCTGAAAGCAACAATCAAGCAGATGAGCGGATCGATTTATGTCATGTTATCTGTACTCTCCTGTGCCAAGATCATGATCTATTCAGGTATGATTGCTGAAATTGCTGCATTCATCATTGCGGTGACAGGAAGTATCTATCCTTTCTTTGCGCCATGGTTGGGCTGTCTGGGAACATTTGTGACTGGAAGCGGTACTTCTTCTTCTGTCTTGTTTGGACAGGTACAGCTCAATGCTGCAACTGCCCTGAATATGGATCCATATTGGATAGTCGGTCTCAACTCACTTGGGGTAGGTGCCGGTAAAATGATGTCTCCTCAATCCTTATCGATTGCACTGAGCGCAGTGGACAAACAGGGCGAGGATTCAAAGCTTCTGAAGATGGTTCTCCCTTATGGCATTGGATATCTGGCATTGATGTCCATCGTAGCCATCGCAGGATCGATGATTATTGGATAGGCAGTCGGACTGAATAAAGAAAAAACGAGAAATAAACTAAAAAGAAATTTCAGGAAGAAATATATAGGTGAACGAGTCAGAGATCAGGTGAAACCTGTTGGTATCTCTGACTTTTTTTGATTATTTTTCTTTAAGATGAAATCAAAACTTTTAAATTATGAATGAAGTACCAAAAAATATTGGAGATTGTGGATCGCTAAGAGATTCATGGATCAGCATCCTTAAATGGATGATTTTCTTTCGCGATCACGACAAAGAAGCAAAAACAGTTGTTAAGTATCTTGATTAAACAGAACAAGACGAAAAAAGCAGGCGTTCAACTGAGTTAACGACTACTTTATTGTCTAAAAAACGATATCTGGATGTTTATCGATGCAGTGAAGTCAATACCAGCTGAATATCTACTGGTATGTTTATTCACTTCTTACTTATCATCTTTAGAAAGAACCAGTTCAAGATGGGCGTTTGAAATCTCTAAAAAATTAGCAACAGCTTCTCTTGAAAGTCCAGAAGCAAGCAATTTTAGAGAGTGTAATTTTATCTGTGTAAGTCGAGAGCGTACGGCTCGGCCTGCACAGATTTTTTTTGCGATTTGTGCTTTTATTAAGAAAAGAGGAAATGAAATCATGGCTAAAATCAAACGCAATCCTGC
>NZ_MPJW01000180.1 GCF_001945525.1 Ileibacterium valens | reverse complement strand
AGCGAGAACATGTCTTCAGATGCAGGACATGAGATTATGGTCAGCCGGAGCATTCAGGCGGAAGGAACCTTCGGAGATCTTAAAGAAAACTACAGATACAGCCGATTGAGACGCCGGGGACTGGAAAACGTAAAATTTGAGGTGCTTATTGTGGCCATGGGACACAATATCAGAAAATTAAACAACAGAAATCGGATGAGTTGCCCAGAACTCGAACGTTATGGAAAATTAAAGGAGCAGAAAAGCGAAATCTGAAAAAGATTATAAACAGTCTTTTTGAGTTTTGGCTCTTTTCAGTGCGTTCAAAAATTGACTTGAGCGGAAAAACACATCATAAAACAGGATTGAATCAGATAAAAAGCATAGAAAAAGGGGCTGTAAATCTCGCTGATGAAAAATCAGTCGAAATTTAACAGCCCCTTTTTACTCATCAATTTTTTGGAAAGAGGTTATAAATTTCTGAAGAAGAGCTTATATAATGAAGAAAAGCAGACGTCAGCCTGTACAAATGAGAAAAGAGGAAAGAAAAATGAGTAAAATTTTAGGCTTTGATATTGGGGGCAGCTCAGTAAAATACGCAGTGATGGATCAGATGAGTGCTGAACTGATAAAAAGCGGAAACATTCCTACGGATCGTAAACACGATGGATCCCAGGAAGAAAAGAGAGCCAAGTTTATTGGCGCTTTAGCTGATCTTTTTGATGAAAATTCAGAATGTAAAGGTATTGCGATTTCTATGCCTGGTACGATTGATGCAAAAACCGGCTTTTTAAGCAACGCAGGTGCTTTATGGTTTAACAAAAACTGTTATTTCGCTAAAGAACTTTCTGATGAAATTAAAAAGAGAACAGGACGCGATATTCAGGTCGCAATGGAAAATGACGGCAAGTCAGCTGCGCTTGCCGAATACTGGAAAGGTAATCTGCAGGGGGTTTCGGATGGAGTGGTCATGACTCTGGGAACCGGTATTGGCGGAGGAATTATCGTCGGTGGAGATCTGGTTCGCGGAAATGGTTTTTCAGCCGGAGAATTCTCCTGGCTGCCAACAAAACCAGGATTAGTTGAACTTGAGTCAATGGCCGCCATTCCAGGATCGATTACGGGTATGGTCGCAAAAATCGCGGAGACCAAAGGAATCCCTGCTGAAGAATTTGATGGGAAACAGGCAATGGAGCTGGTGCTTGATCAGGATGAAGAAGCATGTAAAATTTTTGATTCGACTATGGATGCTTTAGCCCAGGTGGCATATACCGTCAACTGTGTTCTAAACCCGGAAAAGATCTGTTTTGGCGGTGGAATTTCAAGACAGCCTTATGTTGGAAAAACACTTGAAAAAAAGTTTAATGAAATTATTGATCACACCAACATTCCTATGCCCAAAGCTAAAATAGATACTTGCCATTTCTTCAGTGATTCTAATCTGATCGGTGCGTTATATAACTATAATCTGATGACTGATGCGATTGATTAGAGAGAGAAAACCCATTCAGTTGACTTTCTTTACAAGTTCGATGGACATGCTTACAATTTGAATTGAATGCGAATCAAGCAATGAAAAGATATCACGAGGTATGACCATGGATAATGATTTAGATATGCTCTCGTTTGGCATCATTGCCAATGCAGGAGACAGCCGGGCGTATGCATTTCAGGCGCTCGATGCGGCAAAGGAAGGCCGGTATGAAGAAGCTGAAAAGCTTTTAAAGCAGTCAGATGACGCAGCTGAAAAAGCGCATAAGGCTCAGACGGATCTTCTTTTTGCCGAAATGAACGGAGATCATAAGGATGTTAATGTTCTGCTCGTTCACTCGCAGGATCATCTGATGAGCGCCATGCTCGCCAATCAGCTGATTAAAGAAATGATCGACCTGTATAAAAGACAGGAAAGAAAAGATTAACATTAAGAATAATCAGGAAATGGAGATGGCTGAGATGAAAATTCTGCTCGTTTGTGCAGGCGGGATGTCGACAAGCATTCTGATGAATAAGATGAAAAAGTACTGGGCTTCTATTGAAGTTCCTCTGGATGTAGAGGCTGTTGGCCTGGCAGAATATAACGAACATTATCAGGACTTTGATGTAATCCTGATCGGGCCGCAGGTTTCCTATCGTCAGAGTATGATCGAAAAAGAAACCGGAAAACCCTGTGCAGCAATCAATTCAACAGATTACGCTCTGGGAAACTGCGATAGAATATATGAACAGGTTAAGACACTCTATGAAGAGATGGAAAATGCTTAATCGCAACCAATCCTGAAAAGGAGCATAAAGGATCATAAAAGTTCCTTCTTCAATTTGTTTTAAAAAAACTTATTTTGAAATATCTCAAAGAGATCTTCAGAATCAAAGGACTCATGTCCGATCTTCTGAAGATCTTTTTTTTGGACTATTCATTTGGGTCGTCGCTCTAAAAAGTCAGATTGAGAAAGATTTGCGGATTATTTGGCGAATTTCGTACATTTTTCAAAAAAATAAAAAATAAATTTCTATCGATTTTTTGGGCAGATCGCAGGAATAATTCAGATAAATCTGTTTAGGAAAAACTGCTTGAAAATCATCTGAATTCTGTAACAGAATGATTCTGTTTTCATAATTCGAATAGAGGAAGAAATGACAATCAGAACAATGCATGAAAGATTCAAAAATTGGGTTTCATTTTAGTTTGGGAAAAGATGTGATTGAATGATCGTTCAATTAGCTTGTAAACCTTCCTGAAATCTTATTCATACAGAAACGCATTTAAAAGATGATATATAAAGCTATTTAATGATAATAACAATCTTAATAGGATGGATAACGCAAACGAATTGAAACAATTTTCATTTTTAGAAAAAGAAATTACACCTGGTATCGGTCATCTAAAATGACACGGGTTTTAGATTCCTGTAAAGTCTTGGCATCAATGGAGAACAGGCGAATATGCTTGTATCCCATTGTTTGCGACATTATCAAGAAATAGACATAAGAAAAAGATGAAAACACTTACATAATAAGAAATGATCAAAATCTGAAGAATGATCATCCATTCTGTAACCATTTGTTAATGAATACTTAAGTATTTTTGGCTTGCAAGATTTGATGGATTCGGATTATGATTAGATTGCAATTGTTCATTTCAGAACTGTGAAAAAGTTTTCATTATTCTGAAACAGCTAAGGATAGATAAAAGGAGGTATTAGCTTTGAAAGTAGAAAAAATGGAAATTGTGGACGAGTTACAATTAAAAGAAATTCCAGACGTGGTCGAAGTAAAGATTCCGGACACACTTGCAAATGCCGATTTTGCAGACCGGATGGAATATCTCTGGAATCTCAACGAAGATTAATCAGCGTATTTGTGCTGGCTTCCTGAAAATGCTGTTCCCCCACTCCAGGAATCTGCAGCTTCATATCGCTAAAGAGTTCAGAAGGCAAATTCATCCGATGATTTAAAAGCGGATTTTTAGAACATCAATTATCTATGCCGCATTGGCGGCAATCCTCAGGAGATTTGTTCGAAAAGTTAATGATTTTTTATGAAAGAGGTTTCTTTAACGAGCCTCTTTTTTTCGTTGTTTACTGTTAACTTTGATAATATAACTAATGCAGGGAACCCGGAATTATCGTTATCCGTAAACAGGATCCAAACAAAAATGTTTTACCAATCCGAGGTCTCTGAAAGAAACAGGAGCAATACTTTCATTTGTGAAACCTAATCAATAAATGTCATTTGATTCATATTCGACCAAAATTGCGGTTGCAATTGGTAGATAAATGGATTTTTGGCGATTTTTTTGATTCACTAAACGGGGTTTTATTGCCTCGTGAGCAACATGTGAAAAAGGAAAAAATATGACTAACCTAGATCAGTTATCTGTAAATTCGATCCGTATTCTTGCCGCCGACCAGGTGCAAAAGGCCAATTCCGGTCACCCTGGTGCACCGTTAGGAACGGCACCGATGTTATATGAACTCTGGACTAACCATATGTCCCACAATCCAGCCAATCCAAGTTGGGAAAACAGGGACCGTTTTATTCTGTCTGGCGGACACGGTTCCGCTGGTTACTATGCTCTGCTCCATTTGTTCGGCTACGGCCTGAGCATGGATGATCTGAAGAATTTCCGTCAGTATAATTCACTGACTCCGGGACATCCCGAATATAGACATACCCCTGGTGTAGAATGTACGACCGGACCTCTGGGAAGCGGACTGGCTGCCGGTGTTGGAATGGCTATGGCTGAAGAACACCTTGCATCTATTTTCAATAAACCAGGTTATCCAATCGTTGATCATTACACATTCGTTGAATGCGGAGATGGAGATCTGATGGAGGGAGTCGCTCAGGAAGCTCTTTCTCTTTGCGGAACTCTAGCTCTGGACAAGATGATCATTCTTTATGATTCCAACCGGATTACCATCGAAGGAAGCACGGATCCTGTCTTCCACGAAGATGTGTTAAAAAGAATGGAAGCTTTAGGTTTCCAGACTCTTGAAGTCGAAGATGGAACCGATCTTGAAGCCATTTCCAAGGCGATCGAAGCCGCAAAGGCAAATAAGGAAAAACCAAGCTTTATTAAGATCAATACTGAAATCGGCTATGGATCTCCAAAACAGGGAAACGCAAGTTCTCATGGCGAACCGTTAGGAGACGAAAACGTTACTGCTTTAAAAACAACTCTTGCATATCCTTCTCACGAACCATTCTTTGTTCCTGATGAAGTGTATGCAAACTTTGAAACACATGCGGCTAAAGGAAAACTGGCTGAAGAAGAGTGGAATCGTTTACGAGATGCTTATTATGCTGAATATCCTGAAATGAAGGAACTCTTCGAACGCTACCAGAATGGCACTCTCAATCTTGAAGATCTTGATGAATCTTACTGGGAAAAAACCGACAAAAAAGAAGCAACCCGGGCATCCAGCGGAAAAATTCTCAATAAACTTAAGGATCTTTTCCCAATGATGGTTGGAGGATCTGCTGACCTTGGACCTTCAAACAAAACGTATATGAATGGGGCAGGAGATTTTACTGTAGAAGACCGCAGTGGAAGAAACCTCCATTTTGGTGTTCGGGAAATCGGAATGGGCGGTATCTGCAACGGTCTTGCCCTGCATGGATTGCGGCCATATGCCGGAACCTTCTTTGTGTTCTCGGATTACGCCAAACCTATGGTTCGTTTGGCTTCCCTGATGCAGCTGCCGGTAATTTATGTTTATTCTCATGACTCGATTGGTGTTGGAGAAGATGGTCCAACCCATCAGCCAGTAGAACATCTTGCAAGCTATCGTTCCATTCCAAACATTACTGTCTTCCGTCCTGCTGACCAGACTGAAACCGCTGCTGGATGGGCTGTTGCAATGGCCAGTGAAAAGACACCAACAGCTTTGATTCTGACTCGCCAGAATGTCGATCAGATTGCTGAAACTTCAAAAGAAGCAATGAAAGGCGGATATATCCTTTCCGATTCTGAAAAGGAAACTCCGGATGCCATTTTGATTGCTTCTGGAAGTGAAGTGAAACCATGCATGGATGCCAAAAAACTGCTCAGAGAACAGCGAGTGGATGTTCGCGTCGTGTCGATGCCTTCTATTGAACTCTTTGAAAGACAGCCAGAAGACTATAAGAATGCCGTACTGCCAAGAAATGTCAAAGCCCGTGTAGTGGTTGAAGCAAGCAAAGACTTTGGCTGGGGACGTTATGTCGGCCTTGATGGAGCCATTCTTGGTATGGAAAGCTTCGGTGCATCAGCACCTGGAAGTGAACTCTTTGACATTTATGGATTCAAAGCTGAACCGATCGCAGCGACTGTAAACGAGGTCATTGCCCGCTGCAGCTGATTTTAAGAGTAAACGGATGATTCCAATTGAATCGATTGCGCATTCATCTGCTTTTTCTGTCAGTAAATCATGAATGGATACAAAGGATAAGTTCTGAATCATAAACCATAGAAATCAAAGGAGAACGGATTAAATTCTGTTCTCTTTTTTTTCGCTGTTTCAAAGATTATGAAAGCTTTGTATTGTGGATATTTATGGTTTATTTTGCTGCAAGTTATCTCTTTTTTTTAAGAGTGAATAATAATCCTAAAAGTATAGATATATCGTTAGATAACCAAAGCGAAATAATCAAAACGAAAAAAATATGAATAGTACAGAAAAACTCACTGTAAAAGTTTGAAAGTGAATTATTCAAAAGCCGGATTCTTCCTTGACTCAGTCAAATCGGTTCTGAGAATCTATATTGGATGGCTCTGATTTCAATCAATAAGATTATTGATGAATATGAATCCATTTGAATGATGAGAATCTGAAGTCTTTTTTGACTAAATAACTTTCAGATAAAAAAATCCAGAAAGGGGAAACCGGGTCCGTGCTGCTCTATTTGGCTCAAGAATCCGGATTATTAATGTTTGGTGAAATTTATTCTTCTTGCTCCAGTCTATAATGTTGAAAACTATGTCGATAAGTTTGTTCAATCGATTCTCAGCCAGACTTTTCGGATTTCGAACTGATCCTAGTCGATGATGGATCAACGGATCGTTCAGGAACAATCTGTGATTTGCTCTCGAAAACCGATCGTAGAATAGTCGTACTGCATAAGAAACATGAAGGTCTGATGGCAGCCAGACAATATGCTCTGCGCTATACCAAAATGAAATATGCCCAGTCTTCAGAAACGACTCAGCAATATATTGTGATCAATCTAGATTCGGATGACACAATGAAGCCATTTGCTTTGGAACGGATTCATGAAGCATTCAGTCATAATCCATGCGATATGGTTATCTATGGATATGACCGCACTCAGAATAATAATGTGCTGTATACCTATGAAAGACAGGGATTGCCTTCCACGATTATTTCGGATCGACGAAAACTGTACGTAAAAGTTCTAATTGAAGGTGGATACAGTACGCTTTGGCGAAAGGCCATGCTCTTACAGACGATTCCGGATGAAGATTATTCTTCATATTATTCGATACAGCTTGGAGAAGATGTCATTCAATCCTTAGCGATGTATAAAGCTGCAAAACGAGTCATGTTTCTAGAAGAGAGCCTCTATAACTATGAAAAAAATCCCAGTAGTCTGACCTGTAATGTGCATCAGAATTTTTTTGATCCTGAAATGACTGTAGAAAGAGAAGTTGAGAAGTTTTTAATTGAAGATAATGTTCTGACACAAGAAGACTGGGATTTATTTCATCAGATGATGTTCAATCGGCTGAGTGGAAAAATCGTTTATATCATTCGCATGAAAAGAAATTATCATGAAAAACTGGACTGCCTGCATCAGCTTTCGAACTGTGCCTACTATAAAGAAAAAATGCTTTCCAGAAAGACAGATTTACAGGAAATGAAGCTGTTAAGGCGGACTGCGCATCTTCTGTTTCAAAGGCAGTCGCTGTGGCCAATATTAGTTCTTGGAGGCCGGTTTTATCCACTTTACGTTCTCTATCGACAAGGGATCATCCGCCTTAAGGCGACAGGATCCTGAAGTATGATGGCGAATATTTATCTGGTGATATTTGCTGGTAATGTCGGGGATTGTCAGAGGTTTGATCGATGAACAGAGAAAGAAAAGCTCGTCTGAATATTATTAGTTCATTGCTTTATCAGCTGACTGCGCTTTTTTGTGGACTGATTATACCTCGGCTGCTCATTGACGCTTTTGGTTCTGCCGCTTATGGAGCAACCATGTCGATTGCTCAATTCCTTTCGTACATCACTTTGTTTGAAGGCGGAATTGGAGGAGTGGCTAGAGCTCTTTTATATGAACCTCTGGCCAGGCAGAAGACAGAAGATATTGCCCGCATTGTATATTCCATTTCAAGATTTTTTAAATGGATTGCATTTGGATTTCTGGCTTATACTTTCGTTCTGGCCTGTATCTATAAGCAGATTGCTCATTTTGAGTCTTTTTCGTTTTGGAATTCCTTCCTGCTTGTTCTCGTTATCTCCATTTCGACCATGGGGCAGTATTATATCGGAATGGCGTATCAGGTTCTTTTACAAGCTTCACAGTTATCCTATGTGACGAACTTTTTGGCCATTGTGACTTCTCTGGTCAATACGGCACTGATTCTTATTCTGGTCCATATGAACTGCTCATTAATCGTAGTGAAGCTGTTCAGTTCTATCGTTTTTGTGATCAGACCGCTGGTTCTGAGCGTTTATGTCAAAAGGAAGTTTCAACTCCCGCCGGAAAATGAAGTATCCAACATTCCAAAACGGCTTCCCGGACAATGGTCTGGTCTTTCCCAGCATCTGGCTTATTTCTTCTTTTCAAATACGGATGTTGTGGTTTTAACGTTGATGAAGTCACTCAGTCTTGTTTCGGTCTATTCGGTTTATTCCAATGTGGTTAAGATGCTTCAGGGCCTCACAAACTCATTTTCAGCCGGTATGGAGGCATTGTTTGGAGAACTGTTAGCTCGCGGGAAAGATAAGCAGTTAAGTCAGATCTTTACTCATTATGAAACTTTGATTTCCATGGTCTCGATCTCATTGTTTTCGGTGGCTTTATTGCTGATCGTGCCTTTTGTTCGAATTTATACCAGGGGAGTGACAGATGCTGATTATATTCAGCCTGTATTTGGTTTTGTCTTAATACTGGCCATCCTTGTTGAATGCCTTAGAGCCCCATACCATTGCCTTTGCATTGCAGCAGGTCATTTTAAGCAGACTGAATGGGCTGCTTATGGAGAAACTCTGATCAACATCCTATTTTCGGTATTGCTGGTGATTCCTTTTGGATTATCAGGGGTAGCAGCCGCCACTTTATGCGCAAGCGCTTTTCGCTTTTTGTATTATGTTTACTATCTGCAGGAGAATATTCTCAGGCGAAGGATCTACCTGTTTTTTAAACGCGCATTGATCAATACGGCTGATCTGCTTTTGATCTGCTTGATTGGATCCTTTCTGTTAAAGCATTTGCAGCTTCAGAACTTTTTTGAATTTATTCTGACAGGCGGCCTATTCACAGCTCTATCCATATTGATTACGGTAGGAGTCAATGCTCTTCTTGATTACAAGGAAACAAAATGGCTCTTTGGTAAATTTATGGATCAGAAAAAATCTGATCCAAATGGTAAAAGAAGGGGCTGTTAAATTTCGACTGATTTTTCATCAGCGAGATTTACAGCCCCTTTTTCTATGCTTTTTATCTGATTCAATCCTGTTTTATGATGTGTTTTTCCGCTCAAGTCAATTTTTGAACGCACTGAAAAGAACCAAAACTCAAAAAGACTGTTTATAATCTTTTTCAGATTTCGCTTTTCTGCTCCTTTAATTTTCCATAACGTTCGAGTTCTGGGCAACTCATCCGATTTCTGTTGTTTAATTTTCTGATATTGTGTCCCATGGCCACAATAAGCACCTCAAATTTTACGTTTTCCAGTCCCCGGCGTCTCAATCGGCTGTATCTGTAGTTTTCTTTAAGATCTCCGAAGGTTCCTTCCGCCTGAATGCTCCGGCTGACCATAATCTCATGTCCTGCATCTGAAGACATGTTCTCCCG
>NZ_MPJW01000066.1 GCF_001945525.1 Ileibacterium valens | reverse complement strand
AGCCCCTTCGGGGTCCTGTGGACCCTGGACAGAACAGACCAGGCATGTAGTGTTTGAATCAGGCAGTGAACTGGTCCAGTAAACTAACGGCTGTAAAACTACTTACACAGTTTAGTTGACAGATCCGAATTATGGACAATCAAAAGAATATGTGGCTAATTTTTTAGAAATTTCAAATGCCCATCTTGAATCAATTCTTTCTGAGATGAACAAATAAGAAGCGATTAAGTATTATCAACAAGCATTCAATAATTATTGGTTTCAATTCTCCAATAAGTAGTACGAATTGATTTTATTACGATGAAGCAGGTATCGGAATCTGACACCTGCTTTTTTGCGTTTTGTGTCACGTTTATTTCAAAAAAATTATAGATTGTCTTTTGCTTCTTTCACGGTTTGGGAAATTTTGATTTCAGGTTCTGTTTCAGCTTCAAATCTAATTTTGACTCCCATTTTTCAGAAAGACAGAATAATGGACCAATCAGAATTAGATGGTTAAAGATGGTGATAATCAGAAAATATGTTATTCAAGATAAGAATAATGAATAAGCCGGGAAATCGAAAGTATGCTAAAGCTAACTTTTTATCTTTTTCGTTGTATAATCGATTCAGCCTAAAAAATTATGGATTAAATACAGAAAGTGATGGGATGAACTATGAGACTCAAAGATGTACCGCTCTCTTCAACCGTAAAAGTTGTTTCTATAGATCTCAATGAAGATACCAAACGTAGGCTGCAGTCCCTTGGGATGTTGCCCGGAACCCCCTTACAGGTATTGCATCGGAAGAAATCAGGAACGATGGTGATTTCACTGCGGTCCAATCGATTTGCGATCGGATCAAAAATGAGTGCTGGAATCGAGGTGGATCATGTCTGAACAGCTCACAATTGGCTTTATCGGCAATCCCAACTGCGGAAAAACGACGTTATTTAACGCCTATACCGGGGCCAATCTCAAAGTAGCCAACTGGCCTGGAGTCACGGTGGAAAGAATGGAAGGGGCAATCAATGAACACGGTCATACCATTCGTCTGGTCGATCTGCCAGGAACCTATTCACTCAACTCCTTTACAATGGAAGAACAGGTTACCAGACAATTTCTTGAATCCGATCAGGTCAGTGTCATCATCGATGTCGCGGATGCATCTTCCCTTGAACGCTCCTTATATCTGACCCTTCAGCTGATCGAGATGAATAAGCCGATGGTGCTTGCTCTGAATATGATGGATATTGTCGAAAAACGGGGAATTGACCTGGATATACATCGCCTTTCAGAAATTCTCGGTGTACCGGTTATACCGGTTACCGCCAGGAAAAAACGCGGATTAAAGACTTTGCTGCATGCGGCATTGCATCAATATGAAGATTCTAATGCGATCAACCATCAGCCGATGGATCTGCATTCTGAAACGATTAAGGAAAGAGTCCTGACTTATTCACCGGATATTGAAAGACAGATTGCTCAGATCGAAGAAAAGCTGGCTTCTGTCTCAGACAATCCTCGTTTAAGTGCAATTGAGTGGCTTTTAAAAGATGAAGAAACCACAAGAAGGTATAAGGACTATGATCTTCCAATTCAATCAGAAGAGCAGATGAATCAGATCATCAATCAGAAATATGATTTTATTCAGGCCATCCTCAACGAGGTTCTTTTAGGCAGAGAAAAGTCCGATGAACTCAGCGAAAAAATCGACGCGGTGGCTTTGAAACCATTCTGGGGAATTGTCCTCTTCCTGTTAATCATGGCCGGTGTTTTTGAGCTGACTTTTTCCATCGGAGACTGGATCAGTGGATATGTTGAAATATTGATTGGCTGGTTTACCGAAGGAGTCGGCTCAGTTTTAGTCAGTCTGCATACGGCAGATTGGCTGATCAACCTGATCTGCGATGGAATTATTTCAGGCGTGGGCGGAATTCTTACTTTTCTGCCGAATATTACGATTCTGTTTATCGCTCTTGCCTTCCTTGAAGATTCGGGATATATGGCAAGAGTCGCCTATATCATGAACGATATCATGGAAAAGCTTGGGCTTTCAGGACGGGCCTTTATTCCGATGGTTCTGGGCTTTGGATGTACAGTTCCTGCCATTATGGCTTCAAGAGCGCTCGAATCCAAAAAAGACCGCAGAAGAGTCATGCTGATCACTCCGTTTATGTCCTGTTCGGCAAAACTTCCGGTCTATATTCTGTTTGCGGGAATGTTTTTCCCCAAGCAGCCAATGTGGGCTGCCTATTCTCTTTATGTGATCGGAATCGGAATGGCTTTACTCCTTGCCTGGATTCTCAAACATTTTGAAAAGGAAGTCGAAGATTTTCCACTTCTCATCGAACTTCCGGCTTATAAAGCGCCAAGTGCTCATACAGTTCTCGTTTATGTATGGGATAAGGTAAAGAGCTTTTTGATGAAAGCGGGAACGATCATTTTTGCGGCATCCATCGTGTTATGGCTGTTTACGCATTTCTCGATAAGTGGTTATACCGAAGATATATCTGTTTCATTTGCAGCTCAGTTTGGTAAGGCTTTTTCCTGGGTTCTGGTTCCTTGCGGACTTGGATTCTGGCAGATCGTTGTTGCTTTAATTGCCGGCGTATCGGCAAAAGAAGTTGTTGTCAGTTCAATGGCGGTTTTATTTCAGGTAGCCAATGCGAACAGCTTTGAAGGAATGCAGGCGATGCATCTGCAGCTTGAAGCCATTGGCTTTGGAGCTCTGAATGCTTATTGTATGATGCTTTTCTGTTTGTTGTATGTGCCGTGTCTGGCCTCATTGGCAACCATTAAAAAAGAATCTGGAAGCAGCAGCTTCATGTGGAAATCCATAGCCTTTCAGCTGTTTGTCTCTTGGACTGTAACCACGATTGTCTATCAGGTTGGAAGCTTATTTGTATAAATTTAAATCAGGAATAAAAAAGAGAGCGTTGGGTCATTAAAATCTGACGCTCTTTTTTGCGCAGAACAGGTTTCAGGTCACAAAATTATTTTGCGTGATGGGATTAATAACTGAAAAACGGTTATTGGCAATGGATTTGCTTTTTTGAGCAGATTTATTTCTTTATGGTTTGTTCAAACTAACATTATAAGTACGAGACCATCTTAATCGGATAACAATTCAATGCGACTTGTACATTAGTCTTTGGGGATTTTCGATCGAACAATATGCAATGTACAACACATAAAACAATAGAAAATACGAGCAAAATGACCGTAAATTCGAAAGATTCGGCATTAAAGGACTGATGGTTTCCTGAAGCAACTTTTGCAATATCATAGACAACTATCACTATTGGATTTTGGGTGCTGAAGATCGATACTGAAAGCACGATGTAAGCGTAAACACAACGCAAAGGAGGATGTACACATGGAAATGACATTACGCTGGTATGGACCAGGACACGATACGATTACACTTGAACAGATTCGACAGATCCCAGGAGTTACTGGAGTTATTACGACTCTTTATGATAAACAGCCAGGTGAGCTCTGGACTCAGGAAGAAATTCACAATTTAAAGGAATATGTAGAATCTCACGGATTAAATCTGTCCGGTATTGAATCAGTGAACGTTTCTGATGCGATTAAAATTGGTTCTCCTGAAAGAGAACAGGATATTGAAAACTATATTCAGACTCTTGAAAACCTTGGAAAAGAAGGAATCAAGACTGTTTGTTATAACTTTATGCCAGTATTTGACTGGACTCGTACTGAGCTTGCCCGCGAACTTGAAGATGGTTCTACAGCGTTAGCTTATTCCCAGAAAGCTGTAGATAACATGGATCCAGAAAAAATGTTTGAATCCATTGCCGATGACATGAACGGAACAGTTATGCCTGGCTGGGAACCAGAACGTATGGAAAAGATTAAGGAACTCTTTGCCGCATACAAGGATGTGGATGAAGAAAAACTTTTCAATAATCTGGTGTATTTCCTGGAAAGAATCATGCCAACTTGCGATAAGTACGATATCAATATGGCAATTCACCCGGATGATCCAGCATGGCCAATTTTTGGACTGCCAAGAATCATCACAAGCAAGGAAAAAATTCAGCGTCTGATGAAGGCAGTTGATAACCCACATAACGGAGTCACGTTCTGTGCTGGAAGTTACGGAACCAATCTGAAAAACGATCTGCCAGATATGATTCGTTCACTGCCAGGAAGAATTCACTTCGCTCATGTCAGAAACCTGAAATTCAATGACAAAAACCCTGAAACACTCGACTTTGAAGAAGCACCACATCTGTCCCGCTGCGGAACTTTCGACATGTATGAAATCATGAAGGCTCTGCACGACATCAACTTTGATGGACCAATCCGTCCTGACCATGGACGTATGATCTGGAACGAAGTCGGTATGCCTGGATATGGTCTGTACGACCGTGCCTTAGGTGCAACTTACCTTAACGGTCTGTGGGAAGCCATTGAAAAATCTGAAGCTGAAAAAGAAAAAGAAGTGGCTTAGTAAAAAACAATCCAGCCAGAATGGACTGGCTTTTGTAAAAAACAAATCAAATAGTAGAAATGAAGGACTGATCAAATGATGAAATTATCAAACGAAGGCCTTAAGAATACCCAGGAATGGGTCAGCGCAGGCTTTAATATCCCAACGTATGATCGTCATGCAATGGTTGAAAAAACCATTGCAGAGCCGACATGGGTTCATTTTGGAGCCGGAAACCTGTTTAAGGCATTCCCGGCTGCAGTGGCTGAAAAGCTGCTCAATGAAGGTAAGATGGAAAAAGGTGTCATCGCGGTTGAAGGTTTCGATCCGTTTATGATCGAAGTCAACAAGGAACACGATAACCTGGCTGTTCTTGCGACTTTAAAACACGATGGAAACGTCGATAAAACAGTGGTTGGTTCGATTGCTGAAACTGTTATGCTTGATCCAAAAGATCAGGACGCATGGAAACGGATGGCAAGCATCTTCACAGCTCCGAGTCTGCAGATGGCCAGCTTTACAATCACTGAAAAAGGATATGCCATTACCGATGCGGCGGGAAATCTGCTTCCTCTGGTAGAAAAAGATTTCGAAAACGGACCGCAAAATCCTGAGTCTTACCTTGGAAAAGTGGCTTCCCTGCTTTATGAGCGTTACAAAAACGGGCAGCTGCCAATTGCCATGGTATCCATGGATAACTGCTCTCATAATGGACAGAAACTTCAGGATGCCATTGTGGCCTATGCGAAAGGTTGGTTAAAAAATGGAAAATCGGACGAAGGATTTGTCGAATATCTCGAAAATCCGGCAAAGGTTTCCTTCCCATGGAGCATGATCGATAAGATTACGCCTCGCCCGGACGCTTCGGTTGAAGCCATGCTTGAAGAAGCTGGACTTGAAGATGTTAAACCAGTAAAAACGCCGCGCGGAAGTTTTGTGGCTCCGTTTGTCAATGCTGAAGAAACGGAATACCTTGTTATTGAAGATGCTTTCCCAAATGGAAAAGTGCCTCTGGATCTGGGTGGAATTATTTATACCGATCGTGACACAGTAAACAATGTCGAAAAGATGAAGGTCACTACCTGTCTGAATCCTTTGCATACCGCCATGTCTATTTATGGATGCCTGTTAGACTACGATAAGATTTCTGAAGAAATGAAAGATGAAGATATCGTAGATCTGATTCGTATCATTGGCTACGATGAAGGGCTGCCAGTTGTAGTGAATCCTGGAATTCTGGATCCAAAGCAATTTATCGATACCGTAATTGGTGTTCGTCTTCCTAACCCATTTATGCCAGATGCTCCGCAGCGTATTGCTACAGATACATCACAGAAACTGTCTGTTCGTTTTGGAGAAACCATCAAATCCTATCTGAACGATGAAAATCTCAGCACAAACGATCTGAAACTGATCCCGGTTGTATTTGCCGGCTGGATCCGTTATCTGATGGGCATTGATGATCAGGGAGAAGGTTTTGAAATCTCTGCAGATCCGCTTCTTGAAGAAGTAAGACCTGTCGTTGCCAACATCAAACTGGGAGATATAGTGACTGAAGAAACACTTCGTCCAATTCTTTCCAATCAGAAGATTTTTGGTGTAGACCTGTATGAAGCCGGTATGGCGGATGAAGTCGTTAAAATCTTCAATGAACTGATCGAAAAACCTGGCGCTGTCCGTAAAACGCTTCATAAAAAAGTGACAGAAGCAAAAGAGGCGAAAAAATAAGATGAATGCCGTTTTAGAAAGATTTCATGAAATCGGAATCATTCCGGTTGTCGTGCTCGATGATGTAAAAGACGCCGTTCCATTAGGAAAAGCGCTGGTCAATGGCGGTCTTCCTGCAGCTGAAGTCACTTTCCGTACCGCTGCTGTTAAAGGCTCCATTGCCGCAATGAGAAAAGAATGTCCGGATCTGCTGGTAGGAGCTGGAACTGTTCTTTCCAAAGAGCAGGTCGATCAGGCTTTAGAAGCCGGAGCTCAGTTTATCGTCAGTCCGGGTCTGGATAAGGAAGTCGTTTCCTATTGCATTGAAAAAGGAGTTCCAGTGACTCCAGGCTGCGCAACCGCTTCGGATGTGACTGCCGCTTATGCCTTAGGACTGGATGTCGTTAAATTTTTCCCGGCTGAACCGGCTGGCGGAATCAAAATGATTAAAGCTCTGGCTGCTCCTTTCCATATGATGAAATTCATGCCGACTGGCGGAATCTCAGAAAAGAATATGGAAGATTATCTGAAGGAAAAGATGATCCTTTGTGTCGGCGGAAGCTGGATGGTCAAAGCCGACCTGATCAGGGAAGGCAAGTTCGATGAAATCGAAGAACTCTGCAAAAAAGCAGTGAAGAAACTTCAGGAGGTACGTGGATAATGGCCAAGGATAAAGTAGTCACTTTTGGAGAACTGATGCTTCGTCTGGCTCCGGAAGGCTATATGCGTTTTGTTCAGGCGGACAAACTGGGCGCAACCTATGGCGGAGGAGAAGCCAATGTGGCGGTCTCTTTGGCTAACTATGGTCATGATGCTCATTTTGTCAGCAAGCTGCCAAAACATGAAATCGGCCAGGCGGCTGTCAATTCCCTGAGAAAATACGGTGTCAACACAGAAGATATCGTTCGCGGTGGGGATCGTGTCGGAATCTATTTCCTGGAAAAAGGAGCTTCCCAGCGTCCAAGCAAGGTCATTTATGACCGTGCGAATTCTGCTATTGCCAACTCAACAAGAGATGAATATAACTGGAAAGAAATCCTGAAGGATGCCAAATGGTTTCATACAACAGGAATTACTCCCGCTCTTAATGATGAAGTAGCGGCCATTACTCTGGATGCCTTAAAGGCCGCCAGGGAACTGGGTGTTCCAACATCCATGGACCTCAACTACCGCAACAAGCTCTGGAGCAAGGAAAAAGCCGGTAAGGTCATGGATGAATTATGCCAGTATGTGAATGTCGTCATTGCCAATGAAGAAGATGCCAAGGATGTCTTTGGCATTGAAGCAGACAATACTGACATTCATGGCGGAAAGATCGACCGCGAAGGCTATAAGGAAGTCGCTAAAAAACTGAAAGATCGTTTTGGATTTGATAAGGTGGCGATTACTCTTCGTGAATCGATCAATGCCAACCGCAACCTGTGGAGCGCAATGCTTTATGATGGCGATGATTATCACTTCTCGAAGAAATACGATATGAACATCGTTGATCGTGTCGGAGGAGGGGACTCCTTTGGCGGTGGTCTGATTCATGCTTTGCTTAAGGGCATGAACAGCCAGGAAGCGATTGAATTTGCCGTTGCTGCTTCGGCTTTAAAACACACCATTGAAGGAGACTACAACCTGGTTTCTGAAGATGAAGTCTTAAAGCTTGCCGGCGGAGATGGAAGCGGACGCGTTCAGCGATAAACTGCTGGATTAAACATTCGCGCAATACAATACGGATACGATCTGAAAACCAGATCGAAAAAAATCGAAATAATAAAAATAAACAGACCTGTTTCTTTAATGGAAGCAGGTCTGTTTCATGTTGGTGGCTGGATTGATGTTTATAAAGCGGATGAATCGGAATTGGAGTTTGCCCGCTTTGTATTTTATCTGAAGATCCGTTATAAAAAGCTAGGAGAACAGGAAGTTTGCTGATTTTAGTCAGTAGTTTCTGTTGGATCCGATTCGAGCGCTTCAAGAGCTCTTTGGTTACGGTAGGCAGTGGGTGACATTCCGTATTCTTTTTGAAACGCCCGAAAGAAACTGGAGTAGTTCTTAAATCCAGCGTTTTCAATCGCCTTGGAGAGTTCTTCATTGGCTAACAGGGCAATCCGGACCTGATCAAGTCTTTTTTTGATGACAAACTGATGCAGTGAGATGCCCATTTCGGATGTAAACATATGAGAAATATGATATTTCGAGACAAAAAACACCTTGGCAATGGCCGCTAAGGACAGATCTTCATTGAGATGGCCCTGGATATAATCAAGAATCATTTCATTAAGAGGGCGTCCTTCTTTGGAGACATAGGGATGATCAATGTCATAGATTTCCTGATTCAGTTTCAGAACCAGAGCCTGTGCTGAAAGACTTGTCAGCGCCTTGCTGCCGAAGCTGGTGGACTGCATGCATTCAAGCAGGGAAACCAGACGGGCCTGAATGCTGTTGAAGGCAACGCTTGAAAGATGCCAGACATGACGGTCTTTAGCGGTTTCTTCCATAAAATATGCGTACGCTTTGTCGTTTGAAACCATCCAGTCCAGATATTCTTTTGTAATCCAGAATATGAATCGCCGATAAGGCTTTTTATTTGAAATCTTATTATAGTGGCGGCTGCCAGGCGGAATGATAATGACATCCTGTTCTCTGAGTTTATAACAGTGCTCGTTGATGTAACAGGTTGTGTCTCCTTCAAGAAAGAATTGAATTTCATAATGTTCATGATAGTGGGGATGGACGTGAATCTGAACTGAATCATTGTAGTAGTAAAGTTCAAAGTTATCCTGGGTCATTTTTTGACGATCCAGAAAATCAGACCTGAGTTTTTCTTTCATATGCTCAGTTTATCAATTCTTAAGAAGAATATTCTTTTTTGAACAAAAAAAGCGAAAACCAGATGGAATTTCTGATTATTGTTTATGTTTTCGGTTAGATCCAAACAGTATAAAGAAATTGTTTTACTTGAAGGTGCAGCAAACAGAGCAGTAATCTTTTGAATCAACTGAATAAGACGAAAAAAAGCAGGCGTTCAACTGAGTTAACGACTACTTTATTGTCTAAAAAAAACGATATCCGGTTGTTTATCGATGCAGTGAAGTCAACGCCAGCTGAATATCTGCTGGTCTGTTTATTCACTTCTTATTTATCTTCTTCAGAAAGAACCAGTTCAAGATGGGCGTTTGAAATCTCTAAAAAATTAGCAACAGTTTCTCTAGAAAATCCGGAAGCAAGCAATTTTACAGCCATTTTTCTGAGTTCCTGATTTCGACCGATTTCAATCCCCTCATGTTTTCCAATCCGGATTCCTTCATCCTTTCCGATTTTGAATCCTTCATTTCTGCTGGAATTTTGCATTTGAATAATTGCTTCACACATATTGATCACTCCATTCCTGATCTTTATTTTTCTGTCAAATTCGATTTTTGTTACTGCGTAAATCCAATCATACGCCAGAGGGCTGA
>NZ_MPJW01000117.1 GCF_001945525.1 Ileibacterium valens | reverse complement strand
CGACAGACAGAGTAATAGCGGCAGAGTTTTCTGCGACAGTAGCGACATCAATCTCTACAAACTCTATTCCTTCAGCTTTCGCAGACCTTTCCAATCTGCGTTTCCAGTAGCCAAAAGAGGTATAGATTAAGCCATTCTTCTGGCAGAACTCCTTCTGAGAAAGTCCGGACAGGTGATAAGCCTGAACCTGTCTGGTCCAGAATTTCCGGTTTCCTTTTCTGGTTGACGCATAGTGATAATTCGGCATAATGAAAAATCCTCCAGTTTCGTTGTAGATAATCTAACAACGGTCACCGGAGGGTTTAACCCCGTCAAATATAAAGAACTTACGCATGACTGCAAAACAGAGCCGTCTCTAATTTGGAAAGTATGACGCTCTATTAATTTTTCTCTTTCAATCATCTTGATCAAATATCGTATAAAAAAAGACTCTCCTGAAGCGGCAGGAAAGTCTTTCATGGAATTCACTAATTTTACAATCGTTCTCTTTAACCGCGATTAAAGAAAAAATTTGGAATTGTATCGTCCGAATTGGTTTCTGCAACAGTTGTTGTTACCCCTGATGGACGTGGAGCGGAAACTTTAGGCTGTGTATAGAGAGGAGTGGAAGAAATCTGTTTTTCTGAGCGCTGTTTTCTGCTCTGTTTCTTATCTTCTCCATCATCTTCAAATCCAGTTGCAATGACAGTAACGATAATTGCATCGCCAAGCTGTTCATTAATTGCAATACCAAAAATTGTATCAATATTTCCACCAGCAGCATCCTGAATAACAGCTACTGCATTCTGAGCATCATAAAGAGAAACCTTATCTCCACCAGTGATGTTGATAATTGCGCTCTTAGCTCCAGCAATGCTGGTTTCAAGAAGAGGAGACTGAATTGCTTTTTCAGCAGCAGTAATTGCCTTATCTTCACCATCAGCCATACCAATACCGATCAGCGCGCGGCCTTTGTTCTGCATAACCGAACGGACATCGGCAAAGTCAAGGTTAACTAAAGCTGGAACTGCAATCAGATCCGAAATGGTCTGAACACCCTGACGTAATACATTGTCAGCAGCCTGGAAAGCTTCTTCAATTGGTTTTCTTCCAATGACTTCAAGAAGATTATCATTGGAAACAACAATCAGAGAGTCTACATATTTTTTCAGTTCATCAATTCCTTCAACTGCATTTACCGTGCGGCGTTTGCCTTCAAAAGTAAAAGGCTTGGTTACAACGGCAATGGTTAATGCACCTTCTTCTTTGGCAAGTTTTGCTACTAAAGGAGCTGCACCGGTTCCTGTTCCGCCACCCATTCCGGCTGTAATAAATACCATATCTGCGCCATCAATCGCATTGCGAATATCTGCTTCAGATTCTTCAGCGGCTTTATGACCGATTTCAGGCTGTCCGCCTGCACCAAGTCCATTTGTCGTATCTGGTCCAAGAACCAGTTTATTGTCTGCCGGACTGTTTTTCATTACCTGTACATCTGTATTGGCAATGTAAAAATCTACTCCTTTGACTCCATCGGCTACCATGCGGTTAACTGCATTGCTTCCGCCTCCACCGACTCCAATGACTCTAATATCTGCTACTTGATTAAATTCCGGCATTTTTCTTCCTCCTGTATCTGCTTATTTACTGTTTTGTTTTCTGATTAACTATTATTTGACAGAATTACGCGTTTTAGTTTCTGCGTAAAACCGCCTTCTTCATCCCGGGTTATTCGGCTGATTGTTTCAATGCTTTCTTCCAGCTCATTTCGACTGACAGAAATTCTGTCATCCTTCTTTATACGATTCATATCCTGCCAGACATAGGACATTCCCAGTCCAGCTGTATACGCTCCATCCCGGGCCCCAATCGCAGTCACCTGATAGACCGATGCAGGGGCATTAAATGCTCCAGTCATCTCTTCAAGTATGACAAGATTACTTCCCTTACCAGTGATCATATAACGGGCCTTGCCATCTTTTACAATTCCGGCACATGCCTCATTAATATCCATGATCCATTCCCGGATTTTAGGTAGCACAAGTCTGGCCAGATCAGATTGAGTGACCTCAACATTGTGACCATCCTGCGATTCAATGTAAATGATAACATCTTTATTATCTTCTTCTTTACTTGAAAACAGATTTGTCAGAAGGCGATATGAAATGTCATCGCTTAACCTGAATTTTGTCTGCAGATCACTGGTAAAGTATCGTAATCCCTTATCAATTTCTGCTGCTGTCATGATTTTTTCCTGCATTGCCAATACCAGAGAAGTGTGATCATCATCCAGATTTAATAAAATGATTGGCCGTTCAGCAGATAATCCTAATGCAGCTGACTCTCTGGCCTGGGCATAAACATCCAGACAGACATCAATGATTTCCAGATTTGACTGTTCAACGGCTCTGGCAAACGCATACAGTCTGGCTTTATCTACATACAGCAGATCAACTTCCATTTCGAACGACTCTGCTTCCATGCCCACTGGAATTCGTTCCGTTGGAATGTCATTGACCACATATGTAATCTTATTTATATTGATCAGCTCATGATCCTCATCCGCTTTTTTTTGCATAGCTTTTGCTAAACCTTGCTGAATATGGAAAAGCCGAATGTTTTTCGTACCATCTTCTATCGTAATATGAATTTTTTGAGCACTCCGAATCACATCCGATCCAGGAATCGCTAATAAAACCCGTTCAATCCGATATCCCAGTGCAGTTTCAGCCTGTCTGATTGCCTGCTGAATCGCTTTGACCACCGCACTTTCGTTGACAATGGTTGTTTTATCAATACCTGCACAGGGAACTTTTTCAACGCGCAGGATATTATTTCGAGAATCAAAAACTTCAAGTACTACTAACCGCACCTCGCGGTCTGCTATTTCCAGGGCTGCATATACCTGTTTCTTTGCCATGAAAAAGTTCTCCTTTTAATATATCCAATATATTCGAAACCATTATATCGCATGAGATTCGGGATTTTAAAGATAGATTCCTTGACTGTTTTGTGGTTTCGCTGAAAATTTATTAAGCTTATCCAAGCTGCTTAAAATCCCTGAAAAGCCTCTACAACCTGATCTGGATGATCAGAAATCAATCCATCGACTCCAATCGAGATCAATTCATTCATTCTTCCTTTTTTATTCACGGTCCATGCCCACACCTGCTTATCTGCCTGATGAATTCTTTCAATAATTTCTGGATTCAACTGGCTTTCCTCAATCGCAAGACCAGATAAAGACTCATCTAAAAGTGCATCTTCGAGCAAAGTCAAATTTGACATCAACAACATGGTAAACATATATGGAAATTCATTCTCAATGGCTTTTAGAGTTTCCAGATCCCATGCCTGCACGCAGATATTTCTTTGCAGAGATTTATACTGATTTAGAATCTCAGTAATTTGTGGAACTTCAGCACTTCCCTGCTTTAGTTCAAGAAGATAGATTGCATCTGTTTGCAGATCTTCAAAGACTTCGCTAAGTCTTGGAAGCTTTTCTCCGTTTTTTAAATAGGTCATATCGAGCTGGGTGCTGTCAGTATCAGTAATTTTTTTATCAATTCCAGCTGATGCCTTCAGTGAATTATCATGACAGACATAAATCACTCCATCCGAAGACTTCCATAAATCCATTTCAAGCTGCTCATAGCCCTGAGCAACTGCCAGATCAAAAGCAGACAACGAATTTTCCATTGCCTGCGAAGAAAATCCTCGATGGGCAAAAAAGGGTCTTTTTGTCATTCGCCTGCTCGAAACCAGGTTTTCATAGCTGTTGTCAATCACTTTATCTACTGAATTCTCTGTAGGGTTTGCCTGAACAAAATGGAGTCCTGGAAGATCACCTCCGAGATAAAGAGCTGCAAACAGAGATGCTCCTGCAGCAGTGCAAATCAGTTTCCTGGTCCGGTTAATTCCTCTCTTAATTTTTCTTTTCAGTTTGCGCGCCATTCTCACCTCGCTCTGATACGATTATTAATCATACGCTTTGTTTTCTTCCTGCTTAATTTATGAACCCAAAAGATCAAGCGATTATTCCTTTTCAAAGCGTCAATGTCTGAAGTAAATGCTATTTATATCAGAGATTTTTAAATTAGCGTAAAACAATCCCATTTTATTACAAATTTCAGATATTTTTTCTGATAATCCCAGCATTCTCGTATAGCATGATAAACTTCAATCACAGACATTACTTTATACTGTATAAGGGGGATTTCTTTATGAAACAAGTAAAAAAAGTAAAACGGAACCGAAAAATACTATTTACTGTTGTAATAGTAGCTATTATCATTTGCGCAGCAGCTATCGGTTATTTATGGTTTGCCAATCAGTCTCGAGATAATAAATATCAGTCCACTTTAGATACCCTGGAACAACAATATACTGACTATACTACTCTGGTCGAAAATACTGCTTTACCAGAAGGCTGGAGCGAGTCAACACTCTCTGCACTCAAGGAAAAAGCATTGAACGCCTATGATGTCAGCGAAATTACACTTTATCAGAATGCAGTGGATGGAGATGTAGAAGCCCAGAAGAAAATTGGTAATTCAGAGACTGCAAAGTCACAACCAGAAACTGTTACAGTATATACTCAGATTTTAAAAAACCTGAATGCCTATCCTGAAAACCTGGCAAAATTAGCAATAAATGACGAATCTCTTCTTGCTTTCGTAGCAGATTATCCAAACCAGAAAGATAAGAATCTCGCTGAAACTGAAGTTCCTGTTTTAGAAGGGGATATGACTCTTATTAACTCATTGAAGGCTGCTGATCCAAGATGGGGTTATCTGCCTTTCGGAAACAGCTTGTTTGCTCAGAGCGGAGCACCCGAAACCGCCTTATCCATGGTGTTCAGTTACCTGTTGGAAGATCCAAAGTATTCACCTGCATATTTTGCCCTATGGGCTCCTGAATTTGGATATGATATTGAGCCAGTCAAAGAAAATGACAACATTTTTGGAGGAGCTTCCTATGCATTCGGCGTTAACTACACTCCGCTTCCAGGTTACGAAGCTTATGTAAATGATTCCTTAAGTCAGGGAAGTGTTGTAATCGCTGAACTGGCAGCTCAGGATGGGTCCGACAATAATAACTTTGTCGTTATTCCCATGGCTGATGAAAATGGGAACTGGGTGATCTACGATCCATTATCAAGCGAACTCAAAAAAACCGTTTCGCCTGATGACATTAAAGAACAACTGGTAAATGTTTATGCCTTCTGGCGTTAATTCAATCCGATAGATAAAGATTTTGTATATTCTAATTTATATAAAAATCATTCGCCATTCGATCATTCTCT
Source organism: Ileibacterium valens (assembly GCF_001945525.1). Classification (GTDB taxonomy): domain Bacteria; phylum Bacillota_I; class Bacilli_A; order Erysipelotrichales; family Erysipelotrichaceae; genus Ileibacterium; species Ileibacterium valens. The sequence continues at coordinate 4,326 of NZ_MPJW01000117.1, read as the reverse complement.
GAAATTCTTCGAGTCAGAGAAGATGATTGAATGGCTCTTATTATTTTCTCTTTTAATTTCAGTTAAATAGCCCGATCAAACCAAATATTTCGAATATTCTAAAACTTCCCTTCGTTATAAACCTGTTTGATATGACTTGCGTGGTATCCCTACATTAGCGTACAAAAAGAGACACCCAATGGTGTCTCTTCATTCAAACCAGATGCAATTGTGATTTTGAAATTCCAGACTTCTCAATCAGACAAATAGATCATCTTAAACTAGAATCCATCTCCTTCGGATTTCGTACCCATGGTAATCAGATAAACTGGATTTCCACAATCATCCACTCCCTGCAAATAATAGAAATAGTTTTTCGGATCCTGCTGATTCCAGGCTAAACCGGCCGCGTAAGCTTCATCAAATGAATAGTAGATGACCGCTCCAGCTGGTGCCTGAGACACTGTACAGGCTGGAGTTGTTGTATCCGTAGTCCCTGTGTCTGGTGTCGATGAATCTGGTGCAGGTGTCTCTTCGGGTTGTGTAACTGTTTCATCAGTAACCGGTTCTTCTTCGATATCAACAGTAATATCTGTTTGCTGATTTGTGGTCGAGTTATCTGTCTGTGGAATATCCGTAATATCGAGATCAGATGTATCATCAGCGGTAATCATCGCTCCATCCCCTGTTACGTTCAGGGTGATTTCCTGTTCTTTAATATTACCGCTTGGATCTTCCGCATGAATAATCACTGTATAGGATCCAGGAGTTTCGAGATCATAATCTCCTTTTAAAGAAAGATTTACCTCATCCTTATCTTCTGCTTTGTAAGCCTTAAGAACTTCTTCTTCTGTTGATCCAACCGCTACTACCCTTTTTAACGGAGCCATAATAAAATCAGGAGCCTGAGTATCCCTAACGGTAATTTTTACTGGATATTTATGGTCTCCATCAATCAAGGTTACATCATATTCTCCAATGCCAAGGTAATCTTTTCCAACAGTTTTTACTTCTCCTTTGAATCCGTTGTAGTCATACTGACTTGAAGTCATCAAATCGGATTCAACTTTTAAATTCTCTAACTGGTTTTCATCGAGTTCAGATTCACCAGAGATGAAGTTCTTTGGGAGGATCATGACTGTCTCACCCAATTCATAAGTCTTCTCTTCTGGTATGTCCAGACTCTTCTCACCTGTTGCAAAACAGCCTGTTAATCCCAGACCAAGACATAATACAGTTGAGAAATATATGATCTTTTTTTTCATTACTTCCTCCTATGGATGATTTCTCATTAATTATAAAGAACGAACCAAAAATTCATATCATTACTCTCTAACATTTTAAGTCAATCTACTCCGACTTATCATTTTGAATGATTAACACAAGTCTTGAAAGCCATTAATTCCTGATAAACTGATGAAAGAGAAAAAACATCTCTGTCTGACGAGGAGGATTCTATGAATATATATCTCGATCTTTTTCTTACTTTTTTTAAGATCGGTCTTTTTACATTTGGTGGAGGGTATGCCATGCTCCCCATGCTTGAAAGTGAAGTCGTCAACAAAAAACATTGGGCTACCTACGATGAGCTGATGGATTATTTCGCAGTAGGACAGTGTACCCCAGGTGTTATTGCTGTAAACACAGCCACATTCGTTGGTTATAACAAAAAACGTATTTCAGGAGGTCTTGCGGCCACAGCTGGTGTAATAACTCCTTCAATCATCATCATTATCATTATTGCAAGCTTGTTAACAAACTTTGCCTCTATACCTGCTGTCCAACATGCATTGAGTGGTATTCGTATTGCAGTCTGCGTTCTGATTTTTAAAGCTGTTCTAAAGATGATGAAAAGTGGAATTCAGGATGCTTATGGAATAGGAATCTTCATTGCTGCTTTAGCTGCTACATATTTTGAATTGATACCCACTGTATTGATTGTCGTGATCGCCGGAACTCTGGGTGTTCTGATCAAAAACATTATTAAATCGAAAAAGGAGAAACCAGATGCCTGATTTTGGATTATTATTAACTCTATTTTTTGAATTTTTCAAAACCGGATTATTTGCACTTGGCGGAGGCCTGGCTACTATTCCTTTTCTTTATGAAATGATGGAAAAGTATCATTGGTTCAGCCAGCAGGATTTGATGAATATGATCGCTGTATCGGAATCGACTCCTGGTCCAATGGGTGTCAACATGGCAACTTATGTTGGTTTTCATGCTTCAGGAAACTCGATCATCGGAGCTTTAACTACTACTATCGGTCTTGTAGCTCCAAGCGTTATTATCATCTGTATCATCGCCCGTATGCTCGAACAATTCAGAGATTCTCATTGGGTTCAGGATATTTTTTATGGTTTGCGCCCAGCAGTTTCGGCTATGATTGCTTCGGCTGGTATAGGAGTTTTGATAGCCACTCTATTTCCTCAGACTGTCAACCTGACCGGTATTTCATGGATTCATTTGGGCTTATTTGTTCTATTCTTTATCATTGCCATGAGCTATAAAAAATTGCATCCAATTTTGTTGATTTGCATATGTGCGGCTCTTGGGGTGATCTTAAAGCTCTAAAGATTGTTTAAATATCACCGTCAACTGATTGAACATGGTTTATCTTGATATCTTAACTATCATATGTAATTTGAATGATCTAAGTTTTTCTTTGTTTTGATCCTTTCAATCTAGAAAGCGTTTTATATCAGTCAAACAACGTCTGAGTCTTTTGCGATATTATTAAGAATTATCGGAAATCCTGAACAACTGTTATAGTGATAAAGCTTTATCTAAGCACATTATCTTAACGTTTGGCGTTTTTTTGTTTTTGGAAACTTCTTCATCGAAATTCATCAACAAGAGAAATTCCATTTCATTCAAATTCTTCAGTATTAAATCAAAGGAAAATTTATGTTGGAAACTAATACGAATCAAAAAAAAGATATTGCAGTTCTAATTCCCTGCTATAACGAATCACAAACAATTGAAAAAGTTGTAAAAGACTATAAAGAAGCCTATCCTGACGCAACCATTTATGTCTATGATAACAACTCAACGGATAACACCGCCCAGATTGCCGAAGAAGCAGGTGCAGTTGTTCGCCATGAATATGCTCAGGGTAAAGGAAACGTCATTCGTTCGATGTTCAAAGATATCGATGCGGATTGCTATATTATGGCGGATGGAGACGATACATATCCTCCAGTACCTGAAATGGCTGACCTGATTCTTTCGCGTAAAGCTCATATGGTTATCGGCGATCGATTATCCAGCACCTATTTTCAGGAAAATAAAAGGCCTTTTCACAATACAGGAAATCGGGCTGTTCGCTGGTTGATTAACCATCTTTTTAACATTGATGTGAAAGATATTATGACCGGTAGTCGAGCCTTCAGTTATGAATTTGTAAAAACATTTCCAGTACTGTCGCATGGATTTGAAATAGAAACAGAAATGACAATTCACAGTGCGGCTCATGATCTTCGAATGGTCGAAATACCCGTTGAATATCGCGATCGGCCAGAAGGAAGCGAATCGAAGCTAAACACATACAGCGACGGAATAAAGGTTCTCAAGATGATAGCCAGGTTATTCAAGGAATATAAACCAATGCTGTTCTTTGGATCGCTTGCTTTCATTTTATTTATTATCTCGCTGATACTATTTATCCCGGTTCTAAGCGAATACTTCCAAACTGGTTTAGTTCCTAGATTCCCAACACTCATAGTCGCTGGTATCTTAATGCTAATTGCGCTTTTGCTATGTGTCTGCGGATTAATCTTAGAAGTGATTGTAAAGAAAAACAGACAGATCTTTGAACTATTTCTGATAAAAACTAAACGATAAAATTCTGAAAGTTTATATTGATCCAAAAAGCAAAGAAGGGGCTGTTAAATTTCGACTGATTTTTCATCAGCGAGATTTACAGCCCCTTTTTCTATGCTTTTTATCTGATTCAATCCTGTTTTATGATGTGTTTTTTGTAACCTTTTGAAATTTGCACGGGCTTAGATCCTCCGGTTCCAGTCGATATTCTGTATTCGACTAGAACTGGAGGATTTTATGCATAATTATCTGTTTTCCAAATCCCGTGAACTGAATCAGGAACAGTGGATGAACCTGGTTGATCAATATCAGGTGTCAGGTCTGACTCAGGCTGGCTTCTGCGTCCAAAACGGCCTGGCTTTATCCACCTTCCAGTACTGGCGAAGAAAAGCTGCCGCCGTATCGCCTGCTTCAGCGGCTCTTGAATTCGTAGAAATTGACAGGACGGTCTTCCTGGATTTGGAAGGATCAGACGAGAGTCCAAAGCCGGTGATTGAAATCACTGACAGCGACCGAACGATCCGT
>NZ_MPJW01000237.1 GCF_001945525.1 Ileibacterium valens | reverse complement strand
CGACAGACAGAGTAATAGCGGCAGAGTTTTCTGCGACAGCAGCGACATCAATCTCTACAAACTCTATTCCTTCAGCTTTCGCAGACCTTTCCAATCTGCGTTTCCAGTAGCCAAAAGAGGTATAGATCAAGCCATTCTTCTGGCAGAACTCCTTCTGAGAAAGTCCGGACAGGTGATAAGCCTGAACCTGTCTGGTCCAGAATTCCCGGTTTCCTTTTCTGGTTGACGCATAGTGATAATTCGGCATAATGAAAAATCCTCCAGTTTCGTTGTAGATAATCTAACAACGGTCACCGGAGGGTTTAACCCCGTCAAATATAAAGAACTTACGATATTCTGAAGATTCATGCTCCCAGCTCCTTCAGAATCCATCTGACCATTTCAGGACTGGCGTCATTGTGGATTCTTATGTCCAGCTTCCCGACAGACAGAGTAATAGCGGCAGAGTTTTCTGCGACAGCAGCGACATCAATCTCTACAAACTCTATTCCTTCAGCTTTCGCAGACCTTTCCAATCTGCGTTTCCAGTAGCCAAAAGAGGTATAGATCAAGCCATTCTTCTGGCAGAACTCCTTCTGAGAAAGTCCGGACAGGTGATAAGCCTGAACCTGTCTGGTCCAGAATTCCCGGTTTCCTTTTCTGGTTGACGCATAGTGATAATTCGGCATAATGAAAAATCCTCCAGTTTCGTTGTAGATAATCTAACAACGGTCACCGGAGGGTTTAACCCCGTCAAATATAAAGAACTTACGACTCAAAAAAATCCTTCCTGAATACGAGGGAACATTTTCATTCCTCGATTCAGAAAGGATCTTCTCTAATTCCTGTTTTTATATTTGATCTTCTGTTAATTTCTGTTTTTCTGTTTTTCTGTTCTTAGTTTTAAGTTTTAGACTTCTTGAATTACGATATTCAGCTTTCTGAATACCAATCCCAGGACTGAAATCTAAACCTGAGCTGCTTTCCAATCCGCAATTTCCTGAAGACTGACTTCAGTTTCTTTACCGTCTGGTAATGTTATCAGCACTTTGCCTTCTTCAATCGCTTTTAACTGCTTTCTTTGATCTGCGCTCACATTCACTGCAAGATCCAGTTCATCAAGCTGAATATCATCGACTGTATTTGGGGCATCCGACATTGGATCGCGTCCAGCTGCATTTTTCGGGAAGGCAATGATATCCCGTAAAGAATCAGATCCGGAAAGAATCATCGCGATTCGATCTAATCCAAAAGCAAGACCTCCATGAGGTGGAGTTCCATACTGGAAAGCGTCGATGAAAAATCCAAATTTATTTCGAATCTGTTCTTCACTCAGACCCAAAATCTCGAAAATTTTTTCCTGCAGATCATTTTCGTAAATACGCATGGATCCACCGCCTAATTCATACCCATTGAGCACACAGTCGTAGGCATTGGTCTTCACCTTGCCAGGATCCGTATCGAGTAATGGAATGTCTTCACGTTTTGGCATTGTGAATGGATGATGCTGAGAAACCCAGCGATTTTCAGTTTCGCTCCATTCAAACATTGGGAAATCCACGACCCATAAGAAGGAGAATTCATCTTTCTTCTTCAGACCTTTCGCTGCTCCCATGTCATTTCTTAATGCACCTAAAGCGGTGCATGCCTTTAACCATTCATCACTGACGATCAGAACACTCGAACCATCAGTCAGATTCAGCGTGGAAATCAGGTCGTCAATCTCTTTTTCACTCAGGGATTTCACTGCAGATCCGTTCAGTTTTCCATCCTGCATTTTTAAAACGACAAGACCAGAAGCTCCGTTTTTCTTTGCATCAGCAGTCAGCTTTTTGATTTCCTTATTGGAAGGCGCAAAATCCTCAACGACGATCCCCTTAATGACTCCGCCTTCATCCAGTGCTTTTCTGAAAGGAACAAATTCCGTGTTTTTGAAGATTTCAGAAAGATCCTGCAGCTTCATACCAAAGCGATTATCCGGTTTGTCGATTCCATATTCGTTCATGGCATCTTCCCAGCTCATTCTTAAGAAAGGAGTAGGAATATCGATGCCTTTGACATCTTTCATCAGCTTTTTAAGCATCTCTTCTGTCATGGACAGAATCTGATTTTCATCGAGGAAGCTTGTTTCAATATCAACCTGTGTAAAGTCAGTCTGACGATCCGCACGTAAGTCTTCATCTCTGAAGCATCGTGCAAACTGATAGTAACGTTCAAATCCAGCAATCATCAGAAGCTGTTTATAAAGCTGAGGAGACTGCGGCAGGGCATAAAAAGAGCCTGGCTTCATTCGGGAAGGAACAAGGAAGTCTCTGGCTCCTTCCGGAGTTGAACGCCCTAAAGCTGGTGTTTCGATTTCGACAAAATCATGATGATCCAGAAAATCACGCATGCTTTTTGTGATCGCATGACGCATCATTAACTTTTCCTGCATGATTGGACGGCGCAAATCAAGATAGCGGTATTTCATACGAGTATCTTCAAGAGCATCCGTTTCATCCGCAATAATTAATGGAGTAACTTTTGCCGGGTTAATGACATCAAAATCTTCAACAATGATTTCGATATCTCCGGTTAGAAGATTTGGGTTTTTATCCTTCCGCTCACGAACTGTTCCCTTTACATTCAGAACATATTCCTGGCGGACATCCTTTAAGCGTTCATTAAAGCCTTCATCGAAAACCAGCTGCACAATTCCATAACGATCACGCAGATCGATGAAGTTCATCGCTCCGAAATTTCTCTTTTTTGAGACCCAGCCAACGAGTTCAACCTGACGGCCTTCATCCTCGATGCGCAAAGCCCCATTGTGGTCTGTTCTATTCATTCTCTGTTCCTGATTTCTATCTATTTTCCATCTGAAGATTTTCTGATTATAAAATCTTTCATTCTCTGTATATCTGTACTTTTCATCATGAGTGATGCCGATCAATATGAATCAATCCATTCATGGTCAATCAGTTATCCATCCGATTAGTGGTGGTCATGATCGTGGTGATGATGATCGTGATCATGTCCTTCATGATCATCATCTTCTTCATTAAACCAATGATCGAGCGCATCGATCATTTCATGAGCCGGTACAGAAATTTGTTCCTTGGTCTGCTTGTTTTTTAATGTCACTTTAGAGGAGACGAATTCATCTTCTCCAATCAGCATTGTAACCTGCGCATTGGCTCTATCAGCCGCTTTAAACTGGCTCTTGAACGATTTGCCCTGCATATCCATTTCCGAACGGAAACCATTGGCACGCAGCTCTGTTAACAGTTCGAACGAATAGCTGCGGGCTTCGGGATTGAGAACCATGACATAAACATCCATCAATGGTTTTTCGCCAATCTCAATGCCTTCCGCTTCAAGGGCAAGTAGCAGACGTTCTTCACCCAGAGCCCAGCCGATGCCCGACTGTTCTGGTCCTCCATAATAAGGAATCAGATTGTCATACCGCCCACCTGCAAGCAGTGTGGACTGGGCACCCATCTGTTTGCTTTCAGAAACAATTTCAAAAACGGTATGCGTGTAATAATCAAGTCCACGGACCAGGTTATCATCCACACGATATGGAATTCCCATCTGATCAAGCAGGTTCTTGACTGTCGCAAAGTATTCCCGGCTTTCTTCGTTGAGGTAATCGGACATTTTAGGCGCATTCTTCATGCATTCCTTGTCATGATCAATCTTGCAGTCAAGAAGGCGTAATGGATTCTGTTCATAACGGCGCTTGCAGTCGGCACAAAGATCTTCAACATAAGGAGCAAAATATTCCTTCAGCGCTTTGCGGTAAGCATCTCTGGATTCATTGTCACCAAGCGTATTCAAAAGAATAGTAATGTTTTCAAGACCAAGGGCCTTCAGAATAGAAAAAGCCAATACCATCACTTCCGCATCGGCGTATGGGGATTTAATTCCCAAAGACTCCACTCCAAACTGATTAAAGATTCTTAAGCGGCCTTTCTGCGGACGTTCATGACGGTGCATCGGTCCTAAATAGTAAAGCTTGATGGGTAAATCAGGACTTGCATACATATGGTTTTCTACATAACTCCGAACCACTCCGGCTGTTCCTTCTGGACGCAGAGTCAGAGAAGTAGATGAATTGGCTGGAGTGAAGGTATACATTTCCTTGTTGACCATGTCACTGGAATCATTTTCCCGCTTAAATACATTTGTATGTTCAAAAATGGGTGTTCGGATTTCTTCAAAGTTATACAGGCTGCAGAAATGGCGAAGCAGTTTTTCAAGCTGCTGCCAGCGATAGCCTTCATCACCATAGATATCCTGCGTACCCCGGGGGATCTGGTAAGCCATTAAAGGTTCCTCCTTTTTATCATTGTTATTTATTATTGCTTTGACGGTTCACTTATGGTATCCGACCAAATAGTCTGTCTTATTCTAGAAAATAAATTTCTAGGCGAACCGACACTGTAACTGATTTATTATAGCACCTCCAGAAAGGGGCTGATTTTTGGTTAATGAAAATTTCCATGAGCCTTCAATTCTTCCTAATTCCTGCCTTGCATCTGACAATTCCTTCTTCTTCAGAGAGCAAAAAACCGGACATGCTTTCATGCGCAAGTCCGGTTTCAATATTCAATTTGTTCATTCTGCTCTGACTTGATCCAGGTAACCTGAACCATGTTCCAGGAAGTTTCGAAGATTATCTTCGATGATCCTGAACAATGGAATAATACGTTTTGGCACTTAAACGATAAATCAGGATGTAAACCAGAACATAGACCAAAAAGATTCCGATGATCAGTTCAAGGAAAATCACTCGATCAAAGCTGCCTGCACTTGAAAGCATGTTCGAAAGCATTGGATAGGCAAAAGCCATATGAACAGCACACATCAGAAGAGGCATAAAGAATAAAATCAGAACCTGATCATTAATAATCTGTTTGATGTTCTTCTTTTCAAGACCAACATTCTGCAGAATTCTGAATCGCTTTTTATCCGCATTTCCCTCGGTGACCTGCTTGTAATACATGATCAGAATCACCGCAAACAGGAACATCAGGGAAAGATAGAGACCAGCAAAAAATAATCCTCCAAAAAGATTAAGCACCTCAAGAACCTGAGAATCATAATAGGACAGTCTTCCCGAAATCTGTTCAGGATCCAATCCTGCCTGTTTCAGATGCTGATTAATCGAATTGTGGTAAGACTTAACAATTGGATTATCCCCTAGATAGTCTGGATCATGGATATAGTTCTGAAACTCCTCGAGATCCGTCTTGCTCATTTTGGCAGAAGTAACAAGGGTAACCAGATTTTCTCTGCCAAGCGCTTGATTGATCGCTTCCATATCTTTTACGGCAACAACTTCAATGGTGATTCCAAACTGGTTTTGTGAACGATTGAGGTTATAGAAGTGTTCAATCGGTTCTTCTGACTGCACAAGAACAAATGGAGTGGATCCAATTTTGATCACCCCATCATCAATCATTGGTAAATATCCATAAATCTGATGATCCTGAAGCTGAATATCCGTATTCATGATTCGATTAAAATCATCAAGGAAAACAAAATAAATCAGCGTAGGATGTTTTCCAGACTGATCCGAATCCACAAAACTATTTTCATGAAAGGATCCTAAAGACGTAATATATCCATAGCCAGCCACTTCCATGGACGGATCACCAAATGAGATTGCCGTATTGATTGCGTTCATGGCTGCGGCAGCCTGATTGGACTCGATAAACGATGTTTCGACCTGAACTTTGGAATTGTCAGGGTATTGGTTATTTACCGTCCGTACAGCCGTCATCAACAACATCGTAGTCGCAGAGATTCCTACCAGTACGCTGGTCGATAGAATCGCTATGCTGGCCAGGCTGGCTGCATTTTCCTTCATTCGATATTTCATACTCGACACGGAGATAAAATGGCGCGTTTTATAGTAGTATCGCTTATTGCTTTGCAGGATCTTTAAAACCATGATCGATCCGTAAATGAAAGTCAGATACGTTCCAGCGATGACAAAAGCGACCGCCACAAAGAACAGCAGTATCGCATCCACAGGATTATCTACTGCCAGTGAAATTCCATATCCAATCGCCAGACAGATCAGCCCGGCCACTCCGATAATCCAACGGTTTTTTGGTTCTGTTTCACCATAGTCTTTTCCTTTTAAAAGGTTCAGAGGATTTTCTTTTGAGATCACAAAAGCGGACCAGGCAAACAGGAGAAGATAGATGATTCCAATTATTTCAATGACTCGTATGATTCCAATTTTTGAAATATAGAATCCCAATGGAACTTCAAAAGTTAAAAATTTCGAACAGATCAGAATCATTACCTTATCGATCAAAATTCCGATTGGAATGCCAAACACAATATTGGCTAAAAACAGAATCAGAAGCTGATAAAAAACGATTCGAATCAAATGCCTCTTTTCCATTCCAAGAACGGTAAACAATCCCATCTCATTTTTTCTGTTCTTAATCAGGATCGAGTTGAGATAGAAGAAGAAGATTACCGCAAAAAAGCTCACCACTATGCTGCCAACCGATAAGATTGAAGTCAGAATGTCATAACCATAGACACTTTGCATTCCAGGATTATTCCCCAGAGCCACTATCGAATACAGAAGTGAAATAATTACAGTCGAGCCAAACAGATAAGGCAAAGTGATCCTGGAATTTCGGACTAATGTCTGCCAGGCCAGTTTCAGACAGATCGGCTTACGCATGTTTGTCCTCATTTCTTGCAGCCATTAAGGAAATTGTTTTTGTGATCTGATCAAAAAAATCCTGCCGGCTTAAATTGCCCCGATAGATCTGATGAAAGATTTCTCCATCCCGTATGAATAAAACTCTCGAGGCATAACTGGCTGCGCTCGTCGAGTGGGTGACCATCAAGATAGTCTGAGAAAGCTGATTGATTTTTTCAAATACTTCAAGCATTTCCTGAGAACTTTTTGAATCCAGAGCCCCTGTAGGTTCATCCGCAAGAAGAAGCTCCGGATTTGTGATCAAAGCCCTGGCTACAGCGACTCTTTGTTTTTGTCCTCCTGAAACTTCATAAGGAAATTTTTTTAGAATATCCTGAATCCCCAGTGCCTTACTGACCTGAGCCAAAGCCTGCTTCATCTCAGGAAGCTTACGATCATCAAGAACCAGAGGAAGCAGAATGTTATCCTCATTGGAAAAAGTATCCAGCAGGCTGAAATCCTGGAAAACAAAACCCAGATGATTTCTGCGAAAACTCGAAAGCTCATGTCCTTTCATGCTTGAAGCATCCACTCCATTGATTCGAACTTCTCCCCGGGTCTGCTCATCGAGCGTAGCAAGAATATTCAGCAATGTTGTCTTTCCAGAACCGCTTTCTCCCATGATGGCAACAAACTCACCTGGAGCTACATTGAAACTGACATTTTTAAGGGCTTCAACGCTGAAAGCCGAGAAACGTGATTTGTATATTTTCTGAAGGTTTGAAACCTCGAGTATATTCATAAACTATCCTCCGTAATCCTTGTATCTTTATCGCCTGTTCTCTTCTTTACAGATTCAGTTTAGGAAATTTAAAAAAATGGATCTATCGATCTTCCTTACAGAAATCTATGTATCCTTACACTCCTGTCATATTCACCAGTTCTACTCGGTTCATTTCGAGTGAACGGTTTTAATAGTCAGTTTTCGCGAAATTGAGTAAAAATTTGTATAAGCATTGAAATACAGGAAAATAGTAAGCTGTCGAATTCATCCATTCTCAATTTCTGCAGGAATCAAAAATCCACATTATACTTGAGTAAGTCAGCGATTTTTTTTGCATGATAATTACTGAATGATTTGAAGCAGGTTAAGAAACGAAAGAAGGAGTTCTAATGAAATTGGATTTGATTAAAGATTCGCCTGGGAAGCTGTTTCTCAAATATCTGATTCCAGCCCTTGGGAGTGCTCTTGTTGTATCTGTTTATGCCTTTATCGATACGATTGCCGTAGGGCAGGGTGTCGGCTATCAGGGAACTGCCGCTTTGGCTGTCGTCACTCCCCTGTTTCAGATTGCTGCTTTCTTTGGAATTTTATGTGGAATGGGAGCCGGAGTTCTGATCAGCATGGCTCAGGGATCTCATGAGCATAAGAAAATTCAGAGCACCTTTAAAGCTTCCGTCAATCTGATGATTCTATTTTCAGTTGGAATCACCTTATTATTCTGGATTTTCAAAGATCCGATCTATCAGATGCTTGGCAGTTCAGAGTCCATAAGCAGTTACGTTCATGGATATGGTGATCTTCTGATTCTGATCTTTCCGCTGATGATGTTTTGTGCCTGGTGTCCCTTTATCTGCAGGGCCGATAAAAATCCAAATCTTCCTCTCTATTCGACTCTGATCGGAGGTTCTTTCAATATCTTCGGAGACTGGTTTTTCGTTTTTCCAATGAAGATGGGAATTTTTGGCGCCATACTGGCAACAGCCATTGGATATCTTGTTCAGGCCCTGGTTCTTGCATTTCACTTTATTTCAAAGAAAAATACGTTCAGATATCGAGACGTGCATTCAAGTACCAAGGACAGTTATCGAATTATTCAATGCGGTTTTGGGACCGCATTTCTTGAAGTGGCTCTGGTGGCAGCAACAGTATTAATGAACAATCAGATTCAGGCTTATATGGATGAAAGCGCTCTGGCGATTTATGGTGTCCTTCTGACAGTCAGCGCTTTGTTTTCTCATATGTTTATGGGAATCGGGCAGGCTGCTTCTCCAATCCTTTCTGCTAACCTCGGTGCTGCAAAACCAAAAAGAATTCTGGAAGTACAGCGATATACGATGATAACAACTGGAATCTTTTCCATTCTGTTCTTTGCATGCGGCTGGTTCTTCCCGGATGAAATCATTATTTTGTTTGTGAAAAGCACGCCGGAAATCATGGCCATCAGTAAGCCAATTGTACAGATGTATTTTGTGTCTTTTCTGTTTCTTGGAATCAATACGGTTATCGTCTATGTTCTGCAGTCTCTTGAGCAGAATATGGCTGCTACAATTCTTACCATGCTAAGAGGTATTGTATTGATCTTTATTCTGTTATATACATTACCGTTGTTTTTCGGATCGATTGGAATCTGGTACAGCGTCATATTGAACGATCTGATTATTGCAATGGTTTCCCTTTACCTGCTTTGGAAATCGGACAGAAAGTTTCATCGATTGGCCAATCAATAAACAAATAATATAGCCCGGATGTATTTATCAAAGAATGAACTCAGCAAAAAAAGGGGCTGTTAAATTTCTGACAGTCCAAAAATAAAAAGAGGCACCTGATCCGTAATGGATGAGGTGCCTTTTTTGGTAAAATATGTTCATGCTTAATAAACAAAATTACCAAACACACTATAACTCGATTCAGGGCCGTTTGCCACTGCTCCATTCTCTCTTCCCTCATATTGAGATGGATTCTGTCTTCACTACTGTCAGTTCCTTTGTCGATGATTATCTCGACCTTGCCCTTTATCCTTCTTTTGCCTCCTGGCCAGCCTGCCATTTCCCAGCAGACGCCATGCTCAAAGCCGCTCTGATTTCTTTTACTCTTTATGGCTACTGCTCTTTGCGGCAGCAGGAAGAACTTTATTCTCACGACATCCGTCTGCTCTGCCTTTTCAATGGCGAAACTCCTTCTTACGGTACAATTTCCCGCTTTCAGAAGGAATGCCTTACTCCATGCATGGAGGATCTCTTTACGGAATTCAACCGCTATGCCGAACAGAATGATCCTCAGATAGACTCTTCTGTCCTTTATCTGGATGGAACAAAAATTGAAGCCAACGCCAACAAGATGACATTCGTCTGGACAAAGGCCACTCAGAAATATCTGG
>NZ_MPJW01000273.1 GCF_001945525.1 Ileibacterium valens | reverse complement strand
CGGGAGAACATGTCTTCAGATGCAGGACATGAGATTATGGTCAGCCGGAGCATTCAGGCGGAAGGAACCTTCGGAGATCTTAAAGAAAACTACAGATACAGCCGATTGAGACGCCGGGGACTGGAAAACGTAAAATTTGAGGTGCTTATTGTGGCCATGGGACACAATATCAGAAAATTAAACAACAGAAATCGGATGAGTTGCCCAGAACTCGAACGTTATGGAAAATTAAAGGAGCAGAAAAGCGAAATCTGAAAAAGATTATAAACAGTCTTTTTGATTTTTGGCTCTTTTCAGTGCGTTCAAAAATTGACTTGAGCGGAAAAACACATCATAAAACAGGATTGAATCAGATAAAAAGCATAGAAAAAGGGGCTGTAAATCTCGCTGATGAAAAATCAGTCGAAATTTAACAGCCCCTTTTCTTTTGGCTGGCTATGCTGTCTTAATGGCTTTTATTACAAAAAGATAAGAAATAGATTTATAGCGAAAGATGAAAACGGTTGCAGGAATCTTCTTGAACAGATTTTAAAAAATGGGAGGTGATTTGAGTTTAATCCGGTTCAATAGATCCGAGACCTTATTTTTTAAACAAAAGATGATCTCTGTAATATATAATTTTTTAATGCGGTCAATTGATGCGTTCTAAAGTCTGAACCAGAAAAAGGTTCTGATTCAGACTTCAGAATACAAACACAGATCATACTTCGATCAGGAAAGGATTTTAAGATGCGAGTTGGACTATTTACGGATACTTATCTGCCCGATATCAATGGGGTTGTCTCTTCAACAGTCACTTTAAAAAAAGCCCTTGAAAGAGCCGGTCATACCGTGTTTGTCATTACCAATCATGCCGGAGCAACCATTGAACTTGAAGGTGACGTGCTGCGCCTTCCAGGTATTGCTCTGAAAGGTCTATACGGTTATAAGATGAGCTCTCCAATTTCGCTTGGTGCTCTTTCCTATATTCGTAATATGAATCTTGATGTCATTCATCTGCAGACAAATTTTGGAGTCGGAGTCTATGGACAGGCCATCGGCAAAACTTTAGGGATTCCATTGGTCGATACCTATCACACGATGTATGAAGACTATACTCATTACATCAATCCTCATGGATTTTCCGGGATTGAAAAATTCAGCAAGGAAGCGATTCGGGCTGCCAGCCGCAAAGTCTGCAACAATGTGCAGGCGGTCATTTCTCCTTCTCAGAAAACTAAAGATATACTTGAAGAATATGGAGTGTTTGCTCCGATCTATGTCTGTCCGACCGGATTAAATCTGGATGCTTTTGAAGAAGGAATCAATAATCTGCAAAAAGTAAAGGCGATCCGGCAGTCAGTCAGTGATGATCCAGAGCTTCGTTTTATGATTTTTCTTGGCCGAATCGCTAAAGAAAAATCACTGGAAATGGTCATCGAAATGCTGGATGTTCTTGAAGATGAGCATTTCCATTTAGGGATTGTCGGAGCTGGTCCAGATGAAGATTATTACCGGGATCTGGCCGGTAAATCGAAATACAGTGATCATATTCATTTTTTAGGCCGTGCAGATACCGAAGATGTTCCGAGTTTTTATGCGGCCAGCGATGGATACATTTCGGCTTCGCTTTCAGAAACCCAGGGGATGACCTACCTTGAGAGCCTGGCCACAAAGACGATGGTCTTTGGACGCCGTGATGAAGTTCTCGATGGCCTGATTGATGAAGGGATTACCGGATATTACTTTGATACCAAAGAAGAACTCGCCCAAAAGATCAAAGCATACTATCAATTAAATGAAGAACAGAAGCAGGAAAACAAGGCAGCCTGTCTTAAAAAGATCGCTCCATTTACCGATAAGACATTCGCGCATAAAGTCGCAGCTGTCTATGATCAAGCGATTCTGGATTATTCGAGAACATATGTTGTTTCAAAGATAAAGTTCAAGGATGATTTTGTTCAATTGACTGTCTTCAGAGACTCGGAAAGAGAAGATACAAAGTTCTATTTACCTGCTGAAGATTATTTTGAAAACAAAATTTCCATCGGAACAAAGCTTGATGGGTATCTGGTTGATCTCCATAAAGAAAAGCAAAATTATTATGAAGGCTGGATGGCTGCCAGAAAACGGGCAGCAAGCCGGGATATGACGAGTGCTCAGCTTTCGAGGTATTTAAAGAAAACCCATGACTTAACAGATGAAGATGCTAAAGCCATCACGGATGAATTCGAGAGTCGTCATTATATTGATGATCATGCGTATGCACTTGAAAAATCGCAGTACTGGCAAGCTTTAGGATACTCTTCCAAAGAAATTGAGAAAAAACTCTTTAAGGCTGGAATTTCACCTTCAGATATTCAGGAAGCATCAGAGCATCTGACTTCTGATCTTGAAATTACAAACGCCAAGAAGATGGCCAAACGTCTGGTTCATACGGTCAAAAATCAGTCGGCTAAAATCAAACGGCAGACCATTAAGAATAAACTTCTATCAAAAGGATATTCGGTAGATGCTGCCAGTGCAGCCAGTGAAGAGCTTGAACTCGATGATAATGAATACGAAGCTCTTGAACAGTGCTATGAAAAAGCGCTCCGGCTTTATCGATCAGCAGATCCGGCTAAACGCAGACAAAAAATTCGGCTGTACTGTATAAAACAGGGATTTAGTGCCAGTATGGTTGATGAACGATTAGAAAGCGGTGAAGAAAATGATTTCTGAACTTAAAGAAGGCCATGTACGTCTTAAAGGTCTGATCACGAAATCTGATGTTGGAAAAACAAATAAAAATGTTCCCTATCTCAATATGATTCTGGAGGATTCAAGCGGGGATCTTGATTGCAAATTCTGGAATCTGACAGAAGAAACAGTCAAACTCTGGAAAGTGGGGATGATCGTTGAGGCCAAAGGCGATCTGATTCTTTATCGTAATGTCCCTCAGCTGCGGATTCGTTCTCTGAAGGAGCTGCCGGATGAAAAGACATTGGATTATGTTCGCTATGCCCCGATGAATGGCAAACAGATGGAAGAAGAAGTCGATGTCCTGATTGAAAACATGAAGGATCCAATCATCAGGGATGTGACCAGAGAAGTCCTCAATATGGTTCGTGAAGATTTCTTTGCCTATCCAGCAGCTGTCAGAAACCATCATAATTATCCTGGCGGGCTGGCCTATCATACTTTGTCCATGGCCCGGATCGCGAATCGGGTGGCAGATCAGTATGAATTTCTGGATCGGGATCTGCTGATCTCCGGAGTGATTCTGCATGATCTTGGAAAGGTCATTGAATTATCGCAGCCGGTCCTTCCGGAATATACCCCGGCAGGCAATCTGATTGGACACATCTCATTGGTAAATAACCTGATTGACAGGGTGGCTGTTGCCCTGGAAGATGAAAATAGTGAACAGGTCATGCTGATGAAGCATATGGTTTTATCGCATCATGGAAAAATGGAATATGGTTCGCCGGTGATGCCCATGATTCCGGAAGCTGAAATTCTCAGCCTGATCGATAATATCGATGCCCGTATGGTGATGATGGAAAATGCATTGGAACAGGTTACCCCAGGTACCTTTGGGCCAAGGATTTATGCACTCGATAACAGAATGCTTTATCGCCGTAAGAGTGACAAAGCTGAAAATTCCATGAATGAAGATTCTGAAAACCGGGATGAAAAAGCAAGTTCAATGGCTGCAGCTGATGAATCCAGCCAGAATTAAAGCCAGACAACAAACAATCAAACAATGAAGCACAAAATAACGAAATACTAAAGAAAACTCAAACAAACGAATACCATCAAAGGCGGAACAAATGATCCGCCTTTTTTTCAAAGGACTGACTTTCCAGATTGCAGGTAAAACAGGTTATCTGTCCAACAGACAGTTTAAAAGTCATTCATGGACTAAAACCGATAAAATAGACTTAGATCCAGATGAAAATGATCTGTAATTTGAAAATCTGAAATGTTGGAATGATATTCATCATCAACTTTCTTGGATGATAAATAAGAAGAAATTTGAAATAAAAATCAGTCGAATATATATTGAAAGCTTTAACACCAAAGATCAGTTTAAGGAGGAACAGGAGAATGAAAATTGGATTTGTATCCCTTGGCTGTGCCAAAAACCTGACAGATTCAGAAGAAATCATGGGTATGCTCAAGGATAACGGGCATATTCTTGTCAATAATCCCCGTATGGCGGATGCGATTTTGATCAATACATGCGGGTTCATTAATCCAGCTAAGGAAGAGAGCATCAATACGATTTTTGAAATGACGCGCTATTCAGACAAGATCATTGTCCTTGGCTGCCTGGCTCAGAGATATGAAAAGGAACTCAGAGAACAGATTCCCGAAATCAGCCGGATCATTCCGATCCATGACTACTCTAAACTTCCGCAGATCCTGGAAGAAGAACTTGAAGAAACCAAAGACGTTCCTTATTTAAAGGGGAAAAGAACAGTCTCTGGGAATCCATGGAGCGCTTATGTAAAAGTCAGCGACGGCTGTTCGAACCATTGCACTTACTGTGCAATTCCTTTGATTCGTGGGGAACAATCCAGTAAACTCATAAGTGAAGTAAGGGAAGAAGCAGAGTACCTTGCTTCATGTGGTGTCACAGAGTTAACTCTGATTGCCCAGGATACCACAAAATTTGGTCTGGATCGAAGCGGTGAATTGGAGCTTTCCAGACTGATCGAAGAAATCGATCAGGTTGAAGGCCTCCACTGGATACGGATTTTATATATGTATCCAGATGAAATCACCGAAGACGTTCTTCAGGCTATGAAAAAGAGCAGAAAAGTTCTTCCATATTTTGATATACCCATTCAGCATGCGAATGATCGCCTACTGAAGAAAATGAATCGACGGGGAACGAAAGAAGATGTCAGAGCCCTGATCGCACGGATCAGAGAGCTGTTTCCGGAGGCAACTCTCAGAACGACCTGCATCGTTGGGTTCCCGTCAGAAACAAAGGAAGAATTTGAGGAACTGCTCGAGTTTACAAAAGAGATTGGCTGGGATCGAATGGGTGCCTTCACTTATTCCAAGGAAGAAGACACACCAGCATACAGCATGCTTCCGGAAGTGGATGAAGCCGAAGCAGAGCAAAGACTGGATCGCTTAATGGAGGTCCAAAAAGAAATCTCAAAAAAGAATAATCAAAAGAAAGTTGGAACTGTGATTGAAGTTCTGGTTGAAGATAAAGATGCACTCAGCGGCAAATACCATGGACGTTCGGCAGCCGATGCGCCGGATGAAGTGGATGGCCAGGTGATTTTTACTTCAGACAGAGAACTCGCTCCTGGATCTTATGTTCAGGTTCGAATAACAGATTCTTCGCTTTATGATCTGTACGGAGTTTATGAGGGATAGGCTTCAGGATCAATCGAATAAAGCAAGACTGTAATTCAAGGAGGTCATTGAAATGACTAAGGATCAATTAGTAGACGCTTTAAAAGCAGCTGTTGGCGGAACACCTTATGGAGATATGATTGTTGACGAAGCAGCAGTTACCTATGATGATCAGGATAAAAAGTACGGACAGAATATGAAAGACCGTCTGGACGACAGACTAGGCATCCTGAAAGCTTATGAACGCATTCATAAAGATGCTGGTGAAGAAGCTAAGGCTACTGCTGAAGACGAAAAGATCGCTATCGTTGAAAAGGCTCTGGCAGCTCTGAAATAAGTTCAGAACTCGATTTCAATGAACTACGATCCTCTCGGACCTGCTTACCATTGAAGAAACTGGGTATTTACCCTGACTATAGATTTATAGAAGATTTACAAATGATCGGTTGAACGAACGGATCGTTCATAAACAACTGATGGTTTATTAACAATAAGAAGGATATTCCTTCAAGGAGAAAAATAATCATGACTAAAGCTGAATTCAAAGAAGTATTAACTAACGCAATTGGTGGAACTGCTTACGGTGACGAAGTAATCGCTGATCTCGTAGAACATTTCGACGAAACTGGTAAATATGCACAGACTGCTAAAGATCGTCTTGACGAAAGAAAAGGAACTTTAGAAGGATGGGCTAAAAAACACGCTGCTGAAGGCGACGCTGCTAAAGCTGCTGAAGAAGAAGCTAAAGTTGCTATCGTTGAAAAAGCTCTTGCAGCTATTAAGTAAGCAAAATCTGAATCTGCTTAAGCTGAATTAAATTCTATCGGCAATTCGGAATTCAATAAACAGTGCGGGCAGATCTCAGGATCTGCCCGCTTTGCTTCATATTTTAAAAGCTGAATTTTATTGAGGAATACGAACACAGGCATACGCCTGTTCGCAAACCCCAAAAAGACAATTTGTCTTGGGAGAAAACAATCATGACTAAAGAAGAACTCGTAAACGCATTGAAAGCCGCTGTTGGTGGAACCGCTTATGGTGATGCTCTTGTAGAAGAAGCAGCCGCTACTTATGGTGATAAGGATAAAAAATACGGTTACGATATGAAAGACCGCCTGGATGTTCGCTTAGGCGTTCTGAAAGCATACGAAAAGATTCATCAGAATGATGGTGAAGAAGCTAAGGCAACTGCTGAAGCTGACAAGATCGCTATCGTTGAAAAAGCTTTAAAGGCTATTGAATAAGAAGATCCCTTCTGCTTAAGCCAGGCCGGCAGGGCATAGCTCTGACGGCCTTTTATCACAAATTCGAGAAAGTAGGGGAATGTTCATGTTCAATGACAGTGATCTTCAGGAATACAGGGCTTTAGCTCCTGCGATTTATCCGGACTGTACAACACTTGTACTCGTTTCTATGCCTAGCGTAGATTCTGAAGTGGATCAGTTCTATTTTGCCGATTCAAGCAACCGATTCTGGCCGGTGATGGGAGCTATATTCAATATGCCCTCTGAGACAAAAGAAGAGCGTTTAGCCATTCTTGAACAGAATCATGTTGGAATCTGGTCGGTCGTTAAAAGCTGCATGCGGTATCTTTCCAGAGAGGATACGATGCAGGATATTGTTTTAAATGATATTTCGGGTTTTCTGAAAGAACACCCATCAATCAAACGAATCGTCTGTGTATCCCATGATGCACTTAGACTCTTGCAGGAAGCCGATGGACAGGCAGCGGCAATCGCCTGTTATGTTCCTTCACCTTCTGCAGCAGATCTCTGGTATGACTCCGTAGAAAAGCTGGTTCCAGAATACCAGAAGGCGTTTGGTCTCAATTCAGAGTTCTAAGCGGATTCGCTCAAAGCTAACTATTCCACGGAAAACTTGAAGTACGATTATACTTTTATTGAAACATCGAATAAGCTGTCTAAGAGGATCAACTATCCAATCAGACAGCTTTTATTTATGCTTGGAAATTGATATCAATATTTGTCAGTGAAGGAGAAAAAGAATGGTGGTTTTAATTACTGGAGCTTCTCATACCGGAAAGACAGCGCTCGCACAGAAATTGCTCGAAAAATATAAATATCCTTACCTGTCCCTAGATCACTTAAAAATGGGGCTGATCCGCAGTCAGCAGACCTCGCTTACTCCTGTCAGCAATGAAAAAGAACTGACAAATTATCTATGGCCGATCGTGCGTGAAATAATCAAAACGGCAATAGAAAACGAGCAGAATTTAATTGTGGAAGGATGCTATATTCCATTTGACTGGGCTAAGGATTTTGATGAAACAGTTCTGAGAAACATCAGATATTACTGTTTAGTCATGAGCGAAAAGTATATCATGAGATATTTTGATGATATAAAACAATATGCCAATGTGATGGAAAATAGATTGGAAGATGAAAGTTTCACGATTGAAACAGCCCTTCAGGATAACGCCCGAACACTAAAACTTTGCCAGTCTTACCATGTGAACTGTATTTGTATTGATGATGAATATAAAATCGATATTGAATTGTAAAATCTCTGAATGAGAACTTTTATGACGCATTCAAATATTATTGTTAGGTCTTTATTCGCGTAATTGGGGATAGCTATCCGGAGTGATGAAATTTTGTATCGGTCTATAGATGGTATTGGGCCTTGTTTTTGCTTTGGCTTTTAATTTTAAGGTTCGACATGGTGATTGATTCAGTTGATAGTCAGTGAAAATAAGCATCCAGGTGCATCTGAACTGGCGAATAATAGAATCAATCGCCTTACGACCTTCTGTGATTAGCTGTCTGCTATGATTTATTGAGTTAGTTCAAAACGAAAGTGAAAGTAAACAACAGGCAAAATAAAGCGATAAGAACAGGGGGAATATAGGATGAATTTATATTGGGCAAAAGTAAAAGAAAATGCGGTGGTACCTTCAAAACGGAAGGAAGATGCTGGTTATGATCTCTATCCGTGTTTTAAGGAAGATTATCTGGAAATCGCGCCATTAGAAACAAAACTGGTTCCATTAGGAGTGGCCAGTGCCTTTGATGATGGATATGTTCTTTTTTTAAAGGAACGCGGATCAACGGGATCCAAAGGCCTTGCGATCAGAGCTGGAGTCATGGATTCAGGATATCGGGGAGAATATATTGCTCCTATTACGAATCTGAACAAAATTCCGGCAAGAATCATTAAAAGAGAAGCTCTCGAAAAAATGAGTGAATCGGATAAAAAAGACTTGCTTCTTTATCCTTATGAAAAGGCTATCTGTCAGGGTGTCCTGCTTTTGATGCCTCAGGTCGATTCAGAAGAGATCAGTTATGAAGAGCTGATGAAGATCACGAGTGATCGAATGAGCGGGCGTCTTGGAAGTTCAGGAAAGTAAGAAGAAACCTATTCCAGTCGAAGAATTTTTCAATAGCCAGGAATTTTCGAGTGGCCAGGAAGTGTAGGAAAGAACAGCCAGGAATTATAGGTAAGAACAAAAGTGGAAACATAAACGGAAAAATGAATCCTTGTAAGGATTATTAGCCTTTTCTCATACAATTCAGTTGGATCAGATCGATTTCCACCGGGTTTTCGTTTTGACAGAACAGTCATTAATATTCGGATGGTAAATCAAGAAACAATTAGATGGACAATATCACACGATATCATTGGATAATTGTTTTCTTTTTATGAAAATTTGAATGTCTGTGAATCGCTCGAATCGTAAGGAAATGACTTATAGAGTGCATGAAATGTTGTATGAGGTTAACTCTTGCATTCGAATGAGTGCTTACAGTAAACTTAAGAAAGCAGGCAGGGGGATGAAAACATCCCCTTTTCTTTTTGAAGAAATCCTTGTATAGTCATAGGGAACCTGCAAAGGCGCAAAATTCCTTGTTAAGAATTATCCATTTTATAGTTGATTCTTGTTTCGAGTATGCTATTATATTTGAGCGTGCTAGAACACTGCGCCATTAGCTCAATTGGATAGAGCGTCTGACTACGGATCAGAAGGTTGTGGGTTCGACTCCTGCATGGCGCGCCATCTGTCGGGATGTAGCACAGCTTGGTAGTGCACTTGCATGGGGTGCAAGGGGTCGCAGGTTCAAATCCTGTCATCCCGACCATTATTTAGAATGGCTAGGTAGCTTAGTTGGCTAGAGCATCCGGTTCATACCCGGAAGGTCGTGAGTTCGAGTCTCACTCTAGCCACCATTCATACGGAGAAATACCCAAGTGGCTGAAGGGTCCGGTCTTGAAAACCGGTAGGTCGTGAAAGCGGCGCCTGGGTTCGAATCCCAGTTTCTCCGCCATATGTATATAACTCCTTTATATATAGGATAATCAATAAACAATGTAGTAAAAGATGCAGCTTTTTCTACATGAGGTTAAGAGAGATAATACTTCTTCTTTTAACCTCTTTTTTTTTATGTTTCTTTATCAATGTCATTAAGTTAAGGAGTGTCTTCCATGCGGAATTCGCTCCTCGTTTTTTTGATTTTTAACACAAGCAGTGGAGTTGCTCCAAAAGTTTATAAATTATCCGAATATGGCACTTGACAGACCGAAGCTCGGAACTAATCCATAATCCGAAGGATTTCGGAGGTGGTTATTTTGACCCATTCGAAATCCCCTAAACAGTATCGCCAAATCTTCTATTCTTACCTGGACGGTCTGGC
>NZ_MPJW01000143.1 GCF_001945525.1 Ileibacterium valens | reverse complement strand
GGCAAAAGAAGGATAAAGGGCAAGGTCGAGATAATCATCGACAAAGGAACTGACAGTAGTGAAGACAGAATCCATCTCAATATGAGGGAAGAGAGAATGGAGCAGTGGCAAACGGCCCTGAATCGAGTTATAGTGTGTTTGGTAATTTTGTTTATTGATCATGAACATATTTTACCAAAAAAGGCACCTCATCCATTACGGATCAGGTGCCTCTTTTTATTTTTGGACTGTCAGAAATTTAACAGCCCCTTTTTTTAATAATGTAATCAGAAAGGATGGGGACGGCTTTGAGAGCAAATTCTTTTGTTGCGGTACTGATTTGCATAGCCGTTTTCTTGGCAGGGTGCATCGCATATATGAACAGCATTGAATCGGACACAGATTTCAAAGGAGAAGAAACTACTGTGCAGACAAATCAGAATGATACAGAACAATATACGCAAGATACGGAGATCTCAGATGTGATAAATGACACCGCTTTTGGCGATTACGGCAGGCTGATATTCCCTGTGAACAGCAGCTATTACAGCGGCGATACATTGGGCGAACTGGGGCTCACTTGGTACAACAATATTGATCCCGACAAAACGGTAGAGATTGCAAACTATATGAAAAGCCACGCTGAAAATGGCGGTGTAATCTTTTTCGATATTTATACCGATGAAGAAAAAGCGGCCGATCACGCAAAAGAAGATACAGGCTTATTTTTCTTCAAAGGAAATCCCGGCGAACGGTTTGCGGTATGCAACGCAGGCGGTGGATTTGCCTATGTAGGTGCAATGCACGACAGTTTTCCCCACGCTTTGGAATTATCCAAAATGGGCTACAACGCCTTTGCCTTGATCTACCGCCCCGGTGCCGAGACCGCCTGCGAGGATTTGGCGAGAGCAATCAGCTTTATATTTGAAAATGCCGACGAATTAGAAGTAAACACCGATTGCTATTCCCTTTGGGGCGGCTCGGCAGGAGGAAGAATGGCGGCTTGGCTCGGCTCTTACGGTACGGCTGCGTTCGGGGAAAAAGATTTACCGCAGGCCGGGGCTGTGATTATGCAGTACACAGGTCACAGCGAATACAGCCAAAGCGATCCGCCAACCTATGTTTGTGTGGGCGAAAATGACGGTATTGCAAACTGGCGTACAATGGAGGCTCGGCTGAATCGCTTAAACGAGCTTGGAATCCCAACAGAGTTTCATCATTACGAGAGACTTCGCCACGGCTTCGGTCTTGGAATGGGAACGGTTGCAGAGGGTTGGATAAACGACGCTGTGAATTTTTGGGAAAATCAAATGCAATGATTAGCTCAAATTATCAATAAATCAGAGAAAGGACTATGACAATGAATAACTTTATTTTTGAAAACTCTACAAAGGTGTTTTTCGGAAAAGGCTGTGTAAAGGAATACCTTTGCTGCCTGACGAAAGCCTACGGCGATACCGTTATGCTATGTTATGGCGGCGGCTCAATCAAGAAAAATGGTATCTATGACGAGGTAACAAACATCTTGGAAGCCGCAGGAAAAACCGTTGTGGAGTTTAGCGGTATTATGGCGAATCCCACCTATGCGAAGGTATTGGAGGGTGCGAAGCTGGCAAAGGAAAATGATGTCAGTCTGCTTTTGGGAATCGGCGGCGGTTCGGTTATGGACTGCTGCAAGGCGATTTCGATTGCCGCCCATTATGACGTCGATGTATGGGAAGATTTCTGGAAAAGACCGGGTGTTTTTGACTTCGAGCCGTTACCTCTCGGCGTGATCGTTACTGTGGCAGGTACGGGCAGCGAGTGCAACGGCGGAGCAGTTATTACCAATGAGGAATTGAAAATCAAGACAGGCAGAGATTATCCGCAATGCAACCCCAAATTTGCCCTGCTTGACCCCACCCATACCTACAGCGTTCCAAAAAAGCAAATGGTTTCCGGCGGATTTGATATTCTGTCGCACATTATGGAGATTTATTTCAGCGAACCAAATGAGGACAATGTATCGGACGATATTTCCGAGGCGCTTATGCGAAGTGTAGTCCGTAATCTGCGTGCTGCTATTCAGAATCCGCAGGACTACACCGCACGAAGCAATTTGATGTGGGCGGCGACAATGGCGGAAAACCGCATTATCAAACTGGGCAAGCGAATGGATTTTGAGTGCCACCAAATGGAACACCAGCTTGGCGCATACACAAACTGCAATCACGGTGAGGGGCTTGCCGTTCTGCACCCTGTCTACTACCGCCATATTTACAAATACGGCCTCCCGAAATTCAAACAATTTGCAACCGAGGTTATGGGAGTTTCAACAGAGGGCAAAACGGACGAAGAAATCGCCCTTGCAGGTATTGAGGCTTTGGAAGATTTCATTGTAGAAATCGGACTGCCCGTGTCTTTGCAGGACTTGGGAGTGAATGAAAATACCGACTTGAAAACCATTGCAGATTCCTGCGCCCTTATGCCCGGCAGTTATAAAAAAATGACCCACGAAGAAATCCTTGAAATCTTCAAGAGATGTTACTAAACACAGCGAGGACTAAAAACGATGAAAAAGATTATCTCACTTTTTATGATGCTTGCTATGGTGCTGTAATTTGCAGCTTGCTCAACAAACGAACCCCCCAGTGCAACACTTCCCGAAAAAAGCAATACACCTACAAATGAGAGCACTCCTGCACCGAGTGACACAAACGGGAAAAATCTAGTGGTGTACTTCTCAATGCCCGACAATGTTGATGACAGTACGGTTGTAATCAACGGCGAAACGCTGGGCAATACGCAGTATATGGCGTATGTGATTCAGGAAACCGTCAGCACTGACATTTTCCGCATTGAGCCGGAAACGCCCTATCCCACCGACCACGACGAACTGGTTGACCTTGCGAGTGAAGAACAAAGCGATAACGCCAGACCGGCAATCAAAGATACGATTGAAAACTTTGATACCTACGAAAACATATTTGTCGGTTATCCCAACTGGTGGGGCGATATGCCGATGATCCTGTACCCTTTCTTTGACGAGTACGATTTTTCCGGCAAGACGATTATTCCCTTTAACACCCACGGCGGCAGCGGCTTTTCGGGTACAATCTCCACAATCAAAGAGCTTGAACCCAATGCCGAGGTGTTGGACGGCAAATCTATCTCCCGCAATGATATTTAAGACGCAGAGCAGGAAATCGTAGATTGGATAAATTCTCTTGATCTGAAGCAAGCCGAAGAACAGCCCGATTCTTCTGCCGAAGCACAGCAGCCTACCGATGAAGCAAGAAAAACATTGGTTGTCTACTACTCCGCAACCGGCAATACCGAGAATGTGGCGAATTACATTGCCACCGCAACAGACGGTGATTTGTTTGAGTTAGAGCCTGCCGAACCGTACAGCGACGCTGACCTTAACTGGACGGACGATAACAGCCGTGTTGTGCGTGAACACGATAACCTCAATGAGCGTGATATTGCCCTTGTAAAAAGCACCATAGAAAATTGGGACGAATACGGCACGATTTATATCGGCTACCCGATTTGGTGGGGGATTGCTGCTTGGCCCGTTGACGGATTTATCGAAGCAAACGATTTTACAGGAAAGACCGTGATTCCCTTTGCCACATCTTCAAGTTCGGGACTTGGCGAAAGCGGCGAGCTGCTCGCTGAAATGGCAGGCACAGGCGATTGGCTGACAGGCGAGCGTTTCCCTTCCGGCGTCAGCGAAAGCGATGTGACGGCTTGGGTAGAAAGCCTTGAAAGATAACGCTATAAAAAAAGTATTCTAATTTTGACTACGCTGATCGCCTCGTCGCTCATTCTTTCGGCGTGTGATTCACAGACCCCCGACACCTCGACAAGCAGCGAGGTATCGGGAACAGAAAGCAGCAGTTTGGAGGTTGAAAGCAGTATGCCGACTAACTCAGATGATACCGCAAATCATTTTCCTGCTTCGCTCACCTCGATTCCCGACAGTTATTTGACCGAGGCGGAACAACAGGGCACTTTGCAAGACCTTTATTACGATACTTACGAATCCTTTTCCTACAATGAAAAGAGCAGAAGGCTCCAAAAACATACCGTTGTATATCGGCCCTATGGCTATGACGAAAGCAAGCAATATCCTGTCTTCTACCTTATGCACGGTGGTTGGAGCAACGAATATACCTATCTCGGCAGCTCCGATGAGCCGCAGGTAATGAAACATATTCTCGATCACGGGATTACGAACGGAGAAATTCAGCCGATGATTGTTGTTTGTCCTACCTACAACAACACAAGCCCGGAGGACAGCGGGGATTACGGTGTTGCTCTACGGCTGACCGACAATTATCACAATGAGCTGATAAACGACCTTATCCCAGCAGTGGAAGGCAAATACAGCACCTATGCCGAGGACACCACCCCCGAAGAAAGCACAACCGGAGATTCAAATATCTTGGTAGCTTATTTTTCGTGGTCGGGCAACATACAGCAGGTTGCGAACTTGATTTCCGATAAAACAGGCGGTGAATTATTCAGAATCATCCCCGAAGTGGAATATACGGAAGATGATGTATTTGACCTGGCGTAGGACGAACTGAACAGCGGCACCCGCCCGCCCCTTTCCTCTCATATAGACAGTGAAACTATAGCTGAATATGATGTTATCTTTTTGGGTTTCCCGATTTGGTGGTACGATCTGCCAATGCCTGTTTGGTCTTTCCTTGAAGAATATGACCTGTCCGGCAAGACAATCATTCCCTTCTTTACTCACAACGGCAGCTCGTCAGGTGCAAGCAGCATTTCTACCGTAGCCGAGCTTTGTCCGGATTCCACCGTACTGGCCGATGACTCCTTTACCTATTCGGGCAACAATGTGGACGAAGCCCAAAGCGATGTTGACGAATGGCTGACCGAGCTCGGCTACAAAAACTAAACAAGGAGAATTTGAACAATGAAAAATATACTTATCTTATCCGGCAGTCCCCGTAAAGGCGGCAATTCCGATTTGCTCTGCGATGAGTTTATGCGGGGAGCAAAGGAAAGCGGCAACAATGTAACCAAAATCAATGTTGCAAGCAAAAAGATAGCGCCCTGCCACGCCTGCTATTTCTGCCGTGAACACGGCGGTGAGTGCGCCTATAAAGACGATATGGCTGAAATCCTGCAAGCGATGATTGACGCCGATGTGCTTGTGCTTGCAAGCCCCGTTTATTTCTATTCCATTGATGCACAGTTAAAGGCGGTAATCGACCGAACAGTTGCACGCTGGCTGGATGTTAAGGATAAAGAGTTTTACTACATTATGACCGCCGCCGATGAAGATAAATCGTCTATGGAAACCACCCTTGCCTGTTTCCGTGGCTATGCAGACTGCGTAAACGGTGCAAAGGAAATGGGTGTGATTTACGGTACAGGCGTTTATGAAAAGGGCAAGATACTGAATACCCACGCTATGACACAGGCCCATGAAATGGGTAAAAATGTGTAATGCATACAACAGGAGAAAAACAATGAATATTTTATTTATAAACGGAAGCCCGAACCAGAATGGAAATACTGCTGCCCTTGCGAAAGAGCTTCTGAAAGGAAAAGAATACGAAACGTTGAATCTGACCGATTATAAAATCGGAAGCTACGGGCAGAACTTTGAGGACGACGAGCTGGATCAGGTCATTGCGAAAATAGAACAGGCAGAGGTAATTGTTATCGGCTCTCCTCTGTATTGGCACAACATCTGTGGCTCAGTGCGAAATATGTTGGATCGCTTCTACGGCTTGGTGGAGAACGACTCATTATCGGGTAGAACGCTTTATTTCCTCTTTCAAGGCGCTGCGCCGGAAAAATGGATGCTGGAAGCCGGAGAATATACGATGAAACGCTTTGCCGGACTTTACGGAATGAAATATGCAGGTATGGCAACTAATCGTTCTGAAGCGGCTAAATTGTCAAAAAACATCAGAAAACAATAAATCAATATGTTAGGAGGACAACAGTATGGCAGTAAAGCAAACGGCGGGAAGAACCGCCCTCGGAGAATTTGCGCCGAAATTTGCAAAACTAAATGACGATGTGCTTTTTGGTCAGGTATGGAGCAGAGAGGATAAACTGTCTTTGAAAGAACGCTCTTTGATTACCGTGGTAGCGCTTCTCTCGCAGGGACTTACCGATACATCGTTCGTTCATCATTTGGAATCGGCAAAGGCGAACGGCATTACCAAAAGCGAAATTGCCGAGATCATTACACACGCAGCCTTTTATGCAGGCTGGCCCAAAGCGTGGGCAGCTTTTCGTTTGGCAAAAGATATTTGGAAAGAGGACGCAAACGAAGCAGACGAAAAAACCGTCTATGAAAAATCTATGCTCTTTCCGATCGGACAGCCAAACGACGCCTTTGCACGTTATTTTGTGGGACAAAGTTATCTTGCTCCTGTCTCAAAAGAGCAGGTGGGCATTTTCAATGTGACCTTTGAGCCGGGATGCCGGAATAACTGGCATATCCACCACGCCGAGAAAGGCGGCGGTCAGATTTTGGTCTGCGTTGCCGGCAGGGGTTTTTATCAGGAATGGGGTAAAGAGCCGATTTGTATGACGGCAGGTGATGTTGTCAATATCCAAGCAGGCGTGAAGCATTGGCACGGAGCAGCTCCGGATAGTTGGTTCTCTCATCTTGCGGTAGAAGTGCCGGGAGAAAATACCCATACCGAATGGTGCGAGGTTGTCAGCGATGAAGATTATGAACAGGTAAAATAAGGAGCACAGTTTATGGAATATGTGACTTTGAATAACGGAATCAAAATGCCAATGGCAGGAATCGGAGTTTTTATGATGACACCTGCAGAGGCATAAAGTGCGGTTGAAAATGCTCTCAAAAGCGGTGTTAGGCTGATTGATACAGCAAACGGCTATATGAATGAAAGCGGAACAGGCCGGGGAATCAAAAGCAGCGGCGTTGCGAGAAAGGATATTTTTCTCGTAACAAAACTGTAGCCAACTGTATATGAAAAAGAAACGGCGATTGACGAGAGCCTGAAGCGCCTTGATACAGACTACATTGATCTGCTTTTTCTTCATCAGCCTACCGATAACTGGCGGGAAGGATATAAAGCCATTGAGAAAGCTTATAAGGAAGGGAAAGTGAAAGCAATCGGACTTTCAAATTTCCCCGATGAGCTTTTGCAAGAAGCTATTGATACTATGGAAATCAAGCCGCAGGTAGTACAGGTAGAGGCGCACCCGTATTATCCGCAGACAAAGTTAAAAGAGATTCTTTCACAAACAGGTATGGCTCTTATGGCTTGGTATCCGTTGGGACACGGCGATAAAAATTTGATGGAAGAGCGGCTGTTCTCGAAGCTTGGGTAAAAATACGGAAAAACCAACGCACAGATTATCCTGCGCTGGCATACACAATGCGGCAACATTGTAATTCCGGGTTCTAAAAACCCGGAGCATATCCGTGACAACTTTAATATTTTCGATTTTTCTTTGACAGATGAGGAATTGTCGGAGATTCAAAAGCTGGATAAGAATACACGCTATTATACGGCTACGCCGGAACTGATAGAGACATACAGCAAACTGGAACTAAAAGAAGATTTGTAATGCAATGACTGTTACAAATAACAGCGAAAAGAGTGAAAATAATGGAATATGTAACTTTGAACAATGGAATCAAAATGCCGAAGCTGGGCTACGGTGTATATCAGGTATCCAATGAAGAATGTGAACGCTGCGTATTAGACGCAATCAGCGTAGGGTATCGCTTGATTGATACAGCGCAAGCGTACGGCAATGAGGAAGCGGTCGGAAACGCTATTAACAAATGCGGCATTCCCCGTGAGGAGTTTTTATTACAACAAAGGTGTGGATTGCAAACGGCGGTTATGAGAAAGCGAAGGAATAACTTAAGGAATCTTTGAGAAAACTGCAAACCGAATATATCGACTTATGTTTGATTCATCAGCCTTTTAATGATTACTACGGTACTTACCGTGCAATGGAGGAAGCCTATAAAGAGGGTTGGATTCGTGCAATCGGCGTTTCTAATTTTTATCCCGACAGACTGGTTGATTTGTGTAGTTTTGTAGAGGTCAAGCCTGCAATCAATCAGGTAGAAACGCATATTTTCCAACAGCAGAAAATCGCCCACGAGTATATGGAGAAATACGGCGTACAGCACGAATCTTGGGGCCCGTTTGCCGAGGGTAGAAAGGATTTCTTTACCAATCCCGTGCTGAATGAAATCGGGAAAAAGCACGATAAAAGCGCCGCACAGGTCGCTCTCCGTTTCCTTTTGCAAAGTGATGTTGTGGTAATCCCGAAATCCACCCACAAGGAGCGTATGGAAGAAAATATCAATGTCTTTGATTTTGTTCTGGACGAAAGCGATATGAACACTATCCGGGCATTGGACGAAAAAGAAAGCCTGTTTTTCTCTCACTATGATCCAGCGATTGCAGAGATGATGATAAAGCTGCATTAACAGCAAAATTCCAAAAAAGGTGAAATCAATGAAAAAAGGTGTGGTGCTATCTGCTGTTATATTGATTGTTTCACTTTTGCTTACCGCCTGCTTGGCAAATCAGCCGATAGACAATACCGAAAACAACAGCACATCTGTCACCGTTCCTGCCGAATCGGAAGTGCCGAATGAAACAGAAAAATCACCCGAAAAAACCGGTGCTATCGCCGAGCAGATTCTAAACGGCAACGACGGTGAAATTCATTATAGTTATTACTTGCCGGAGGATTACGATGAGAGCAAGACTTATCCGTTAGTAATGACGATGCCGGGATATGGTATGATGTGGTTTGGCGAGGATTCATCGGGCAGTAATCTGGAGTGGAACGGTTTTCGGGTATGGACAGGACTTGAAGAAGATATGATTGTGGTTTCTGCTCAACTTACCGACTGGCACAAAACATCTGCACGGCAGGCAATTGAATTGACCAAATACTTTATCGAAAACTTTTCCGTTGACAAATCAAGAGTTTACGCTGCCGGATATTCGGCTGGCGGGGAAACAATGTCACAAGCGGTTTCTATGCGTCCCGATCTGTATGCAGCGTATCTGCACGGAGCTTCACAATGGGACGGCGCTTATGAGCCGATAGCGCAGAATGATGTTGCCGTATATATCTTTATGGCTGAAAATGATGAGTATTACGGCTCTGAAAAGGCACGCTCCGCCTATGACGGATTGCAGGCGGCTTATCATGAAAAGGGATATACAGATAAACAAATCGGCGAACTGTTAATCCTCGAAATCCCCAACAACGAATACTTTAACAGCCGTGATATTTATAACTACCACGGCGGCGGGAATATCGTGTTTGATGATGAAACAGTTTTGAATTGGATACTGTCAAAAAGTAAAACATAAGAAATTCAACAAAGCACAATGTGTTTTGTCTATTGTAAAACGACGACTGACGCCATTTTAGAAAAAGAGTTTTCCGTAGAATACAGGAATAGAAAAACAGGGAGTGAATTTGCGAATTTACTCCCTCTAAATTTATCTTTCCTGCTCGTGCTTCTTTGAAGTTTTTTTACGCTCAGAAGTCTGCACCTGTTTTTTTTCTGCAAATGCTCACGAACAGATTGTCCCTCTTTCCCCCAATAATTCAGAAACATCACGCTTACTGTCAAACAGGATAAGCGGATCAAATTTTTCTCCGTATGCCTCTTTAATCTTGGAAGTGGCAGCTTGAATCTTCTCGCCCTGTAAGGCGATCCGCTGTTCGGAGAGTTCTGCTGAATCCACATCTTTTGCCTGCCACCTTAATTCCGAGAACCGCTTTAAGGCATCTTCCAACTCGGCAGCATATTTTTCTTCCTGCTTTGTCAGCCGCTTCAAATTTTCCTCCATAGCCACAACCCTCTTTTTGACCTCAGCAATTCCGGTATCCTCACTACAATCAAATACAACTTTCCCAAATCGATAGACTATAGACGGGCAGACTTCTTCGGTCTGCCTCTTTTTCTTTTAGCTGATTTTTCCTCGGTTTCTGAAGCAGGAAGAATACCCAGTTTCTCCAGTATCTCGATTT
>NZ_MPJW01000069.1 GCF_001945525.1 Ileibacterium valens | reverse complement strand
GGGAAGAGAGAATGGAGCAGTGGCAAACGGCCCTGAATCGAGTTATAGTGTGTTTGGTAATTTTGTTTATTGAGCATGAACATATTTTACCAAAAAAGGCACCTCATCCATTACGGATCAGGTGCCTCTTTTTATTTTTGGACTGTCAGAAATTTAACAGCCCCTTTATGTATATTGCTGAAATTTAGATATCTCGTTTGATATCAGAGATCAGGTAAGCTTTGCGTTTTGTACTTTGACCAACAACATTACGCTCCATGATTATACAAAGTGAAATCCCAGTCAAAAGCAGCCGCGTAAAAGACATGATTTTCAAAAAATCCATGCTGCTGAGAGGCAATCAAACCAGATTCAAATACTGCAGCTAAGCGGTAGTTGCCAAATCGAAATACTGCTGCATTCGTTTCAGGATCAAGTTCAAATGGAAAGTTTTCAAAAACTGGATGAAGAAATTCGTTGATTTTCATCACTTCAAATCCATCTTCCCTTTTCCCTCTTGATAACAAAGTATTTTCAGATGCGGATGACCACATTTGCAGATGCTCGAGAAGCTGATAGAGTTCGCGGACTTCCTGTCCGCTTTTTTTCTTCGATTTGAGTCCTTCGATATTGTAATCTTTATTTCCTGTCAGATAAGCAAAGCAAAATGAGACAGTATTTGATTTTTCTGATGATTCTTCCACGACTGTCACCTCCAGAATAAAAGAATTCTAAGCTGGTACCTAAAAAGGGCTTTCGCATAAATCTGCGGAAAGCCCTTTTTACAATGAATCTGTTCGCGAAACGACCTATTGTAAGTAATTAAATCTTTTGGAAAATCTGTCTGTCAAATCAAAACTCCT
The DNA here is from genome assembly GCF_001945525.1 of Ileibacterium valens. Classification (GTDB taxonomy): domain Bacteria; phylum Bacillota_I; class Bacilli_A; order Erysipelotrichales; family Erysipelotrichaceae; genus Ileibacterium; species Ileibacterium valens. Next base: position 9,330 of record NZ_MPJW01000069.1, on the reverse strand, counting down.
GAGGGATTGGAGTTCGAAAAATCCGGTTTAAAGTGTTTTTGAGGGATATTTGGATTTTTCGATATTCAATTGTCAAGACAGTATCAAAAGCATGATCAGAATAACTGTCTCCAAAAGTGATCTGATGAAAATGGTCTGAGGGAAAACCATTTCTGCTTTATTGGCTTCAGTTTAAACCGTGTTGCACTATAAGACAATTGAGATGCTCATCTTGCCGTAAAGGTTAAAATTTAACCTTTCAGGACAGTTTTTGTCTTACCAGGAAAACTGAAGTGGAAACCGAAACAATAATTGTTCCGATTACAATTTCATTATATTTATCGGAAGGATTCTCTTCAATTCATCCGCTCCATTATTCGGAACAATTTCTTTTGAAGCCAGGCCTGGGCAATCGCTTGATTCGAAAAAACGCTTTGCGCTCCTTGAAATGGAACTGCAAAGCGTTTTAAAGCTGTATTGATATTTCTAATTGATCGAAGGTCAACCAATGGAAAACTAGCTTTTAACTTTTATCGTCTGTGAGTAGCCTAAAGCTGGAGAATTGATATTGATTGTGATTGCCCCGGTTTTTGATTCAAAATCTGGGATTACATTTTCAAACTCAAAGGTAATCGGACAGACAACTTCCTGTTCAGGGGACAGGTAGTAAAGCTGATACCCTAATGCAGTACCCGTAAAGCTTGTGGTCTTTGGAGCATGTCCATTGACTTTAAAGTCCTGTTTTTTCAGTTCGTCAAGATTCATTTTCTTTAACTGATCTGCATTTTTCTGATCCTGAAGCTTCAGTCCATCAATGGTACAGACTGGAGACAGGAATGGAACAACCAGCCGTTCTTTGGTTTTGTTTCGATAAGTGATATTCAAACCCGAAACCAGGGATTTACCATGATTCCATTCGAATTTCAGATCGCTCGCATCGACATCAAATTCAAAATAGTTGTCTTCATAGATAGTGAATTTTGCCTGATCTGAATTGGTGATGTTTTCATCATTAATCGTTCTGACTTTAACAGAATTAAATGGTAAAAATACATCCTGATCAGGAAAGTATAACCCTGGGTTCTTCTGGTCTGAATTAGCAAATCCAATAAAACCATAAACAAATGTGGATTGTTCAGGATTTACATCGTTTGTGATGACCGTCTGCATTCGGTCGATGGCGTTGATGGAATTGTTCTGATTGCCATCATGAGAAGCCATTCGATAGTTCAGATTGCTCATGTGGTAAACCTTATCGGATATGTTTTCCACCGAAGCCAGGAAATAATAATAAACCGTATTGCTTGTCTTGTTATTGATTTTCAGAGCATCGAGAATCTTAAACTCGACTCCCTCCTGAACTTCAATTGATGAATTTCCTGAAGGTGAACAGGCAATCAACGAGACAGACAGACATAAAAGGAGTCCTAAACCAATGATTCGTTTTATAATTTGCTTCATAAAACCATTCTATTGATTTTAGTATCTGTGATCAACTGATCAAAAATGTTCGATTCTGATCCAAACAAACCGTCCAGAAAATTGAATATTTCCTTACCGCTTACAAGTTTCAGAAAGGCTTCATTGCCTGAATCGCAACGCAGCCCGGACCGCCATGAACCATAAACATCGCATTCAGGTTCTGAACCACAACAGAAATTCCAGGATACCGTGATTCGAAATAGTCTTTAGCTTTTCTGGCAGCAGTCGGATTGTTTCCATGAGTGACAAAAACAGTCCATGACTCATCGAATCCTTTTTCTCTTAAGAATTTGTCCTGCATTTCAAACATTTTCTTCATGGTTCTTGCGGTACCGTATACGGAAAGTTTATCTCCGGTTTCATTTTTCACAGCTAATGGCATCAGTTTAAGCAGACTGCCGATCTTGCCTGCCGCATCTGGAAGTCTTCCACTTTGAACCAGAGCCTTAATTTCAGTGACACAAACGCTGCTGGCTTCTTTTTCCTTCATTTCTTCAAGCTTTTCAATGATTTCCGGAATCGATTTCTTTTCATTGGCCATCTTCAAAGCTTTTTGAACCATCATCTGATGAGGTCCGCAGAGCGTCTGAGAATTATAAACGGTGACTCTGGATGGGTCATCGCAATTGTCTTTGGCCATTAAGGCTGACTGATAGGTTCCCGATAAACCATCTGCCATTGAAATATCCAGAATGACATCTTCCGAATCAGCCAACAATTCGTTATAAACAGCGATTTTCTCACCGATGGATGGTTGAGAAGTTGAGATTTTCTTAGCTCCTTTTGTTATTTCGGTAAATGTTTCAGCATCTATATCTTCAAAATCCCTGTAGGAATGACTATCGACAACAACATGAAGCGGGAGGCATGTAAAGCCTTCGTTTTCAGCCTCTTTTGCAGAATACAAAGAGGAAGAATCGGTTACAATATGGATCATTAGATTTGTTCTCCTTTTTCTGAATCATAGTCATGCTCATTTACGTTGTCAATATATCTAGTTTTAAAAACTAGATTGAAGATGAATTAAAACCTTGTTATTCTTTGAATATGCAAAAAGATCCAAAATGTATAAAAGATGAACTGAAGAACTTCCATGCCCCCCGCTGGAATGAGCTCCCCCAGCTCCCCCTTTATATGGACCAGGTTGTTTACTATCTCAATCAGGCTCTTGATCCGATTCATTTTGAAGATAATAAACAGATTCTTACCAGCTCTATGGTCAATAACTATGTAAAAAACTCAATTGTTAAAGCACCCGTCAAAAAACAGTATCAACCGTATCATCTTGCCTATCTGCTGGTCGTCTGTGCATTGAAAAGATGTTATTCGCTTTCAGAGATTGGCACATTAATACAGATCTATTCGAATATCTCTGATCAGGACCGTTTAGCCGCTGACTATAATAAATTTGTCAGCGTCTTTGAAGACTGCCTTTCTGATGTCTTTTCTTCAGGGACCTGCCGCAAGGAATACTTTGAAAATCCAAGCATGCAGCAGCAGCTCATGGTCAACGTAATCCGTACGGTCTGTTACAAAATCTTTGCAGAATTCGAACTTCTGGATTATCGAAAGCGAAATTCTGATCAGCTTCAACAATCCTGATTGATTAAATCCTCGAACATTCAAAAACCGAGCCGATCCATCCAATACAGTTTTTCAAAGCCTGCATTCTTCAATAAGAGCATTTCATCGAAAATCGATCAGCGAGCTCTCCAAAAAAAACAAACAGACAGATCCGTGACTCTTAACCTTTTTCAAAGAGTTACTGGATCTGTCTGTTATTTTTAGTATTTATTTTTGATTTCTTTTACGAATCAGTGCTTTATTCAGGTCTGAATGAAGCTTTCATCTAAAAAGGTTTAATGAATGGTCAAAGATTATAGACTGGCGCCAAAATCGCTGACTAAGACCTGTCCGGTAATCGCCCTGGACTCATCGGAAGCTAAAAACAGGATGATATTCGCGATATCTTCAGAGTCTGCCTGCTCACTTTTCAGATCATAATGGCTGCGTATGGCTCGAAACATATCCGGATCAAGATCTTCAATCAGCCGATCATCAGATGGATTTTTTACAACGCTAGCAGGACAAACGGCATTGGCTCTGATTCCCTTACCAGCAAACCGCAATGCGGTATGCTTGGTCAGCGCAATCACTCCGCCTTTGCTCGCTGCAAATAAAGCTGAACCATTTCCATAGATTCCGGCTGCTGAAGCGACATTGACAATCGCTCCATCTTTAGCCTGTTCCATTTCCAGAGCGGTCTGCCTGCTGACAAGCAGAGTTCCAATCAGATTGGTCGAGATGATTTGTTCAATTTCTTCATCGCTCATCCGATCAATTGGAGTTAGGTTTTCATCAGGAACCTGGGCATTATTGACCAGAATATCAATCTGTCCAAACATTTTAAGGGTCTCATCGATAAGATCAGCGACCTCTTCGGGTTTTGAAATATCACAGCTGACAGCTAATACTTCGCCGCCATTGTCTTCAATCTCCTGCGCAATCTCGTCAAGTTTTTCTTTTCTTCTTGCACAGATGACGACTTTGGCCCCTTCATCGGCAAATAATTTTGCGGTGGCTGCTCCAATCCCGGAGTTTCCACCGGTAATTATCGCAACCTTATCATTTAATCGATTCATCAAGTTTTAATGACTTCTCTATCAATCCAAATTCTGATCAGATCTTCAGAAATCATCCTGCTCCTTTCTGTCAGATAGACATTTTTCTATTTTCAATCGGTTTAATTTTATTGGATCTTTAATACTATGCGCATTTCTTAGATCCAATTTTTTCATCTCCGATTTAAAATCACGACATACGGTTTTACTGTTCGACTTTATAACGTTCAAATAAGACTTGTCTGGCTTCATTGGCAAAAGGAGTTTCGATCTCCTGCAGGTCTTCATACTGAAATCCCGGATTTTTCTTTGCTAGACCTTTAGCAATAACAAAGTCAGCCAGTTCAGGGTTTTTCGGAAGCAGAGGTCCATGAAGATACGTTCCTAAAACATGGCCATCATAGAAACCTTCCATTCCAGCATCAAAGGAATTTCCAAAGCCATGAAGAACTCTTCCAAGCGGCTTTTCAACATGAACAGTCTGTCCTCCATGATTTTCAAAGCCCACCAGTTTCATTTTGCGGCCATCCAGGTCTGCTTCAATGATGATATTTCCAATGCATCTCGTTTTCTGTTTTCCAGTATCTGTTCGATAGGAATAAAAACCCAGTCCTGGAAGTTTTTCATGATCAGCTGCTTCATAATGCTGACCGAAAAGCTGATAACCTCCGCAGATCAACAGAAAGAAAGTATTTTCATCGATGGCTTTGGCAATGTTCTCTTTTCTTGAAAGCAGATCAGGAAGCAGGCTCTCCTGTTCCTTATCGGCCCCACCGCCAATGAAGACCAGATCAAAATCCGATAGATCAGCATTTTCGCCAATCCCAACTGTATGCAGATCAAATTCGATCCCCCGATCTTCACAACGTTTTTTCAGAGTCATGATATTGCCCTTATCCCCATATAAATCCATGATATCGTGATACATCCAGGCAGTTTTCAGTCTCATGCAGCAATCTCCTTTTCGATAATGTTTCGGCTTTCTCTAAGGGCAGTATAAGTCGCCACAACAAAGATTGGCAGGTCTTCTTCAAAGACCTGGTGGAGAGCATCCTGCAGGGAATCTGTCACATGAATTTGTTTTGGATCAAATCCGCTGTAATAAAGACGCAGGGCCATATCATTTCTTCTTAAGCCAGTGCAGACGATTCGATTGGTCGAATCATTCAGAATTTTTTCAAACTGAGTGTCATAAATCCAGGAAACATCCCGTCCATCCTGTTCGCGATCATTCAGAACGATCACAACATTCTTCCTGCGCTCCTCCCGTTCGATTACTTTCATCACTTCATTGGCGCCAGTTGGATTCTTGATCAGATTTAAAATGACTTCGCGGCCTTTCTTTTCAAAACGTTCATTGCGCCCAAATGGGTGCGGAGCGTTTCCAAAGACCTTGATTGCTGCATCATTTGGTAATCCAAATTCTTTCATCACTCCAAACAGGGCTGCATAGTTATACATGGAATACATTCCTTCATATGGCCCTTTAAAACGGGTCGAATTGAGTTCAAATGTATTTTCATCCAGATTGACATCCTGCAGCATGACATCAAGATCGGGGCTTTGAAAATCACAATGGGTGCAGTGAAATTTTCCGATATGAGAATACTGGTAATAGTCATATTCAAGCGGATGAGAACACTTTGGACAGAATTTTCCTTCAGAAGCCTCTGTAGTTGATTTAACGGAATACCGGTTTTCATCGAGACCAAAAGAAACCACTTTCGCTTTTGGCGCTTTTAATGAAAGACGATATGTATTTGGATCATTACCATTCAGTATCAAAGTTCCACAATAATCACCAAGCACTGACTCAATGGATTCGATCAACTGCTCCATTTCTCTGGCGCGGTCGAGCTGATCTCTGAAAAAGTTGTTTACAACCAATGCTGAAACCGGAAGATTTGGAAGAATATGACGAACGTTCAATTCATCAACTTCAAGAATCAATGCCTTTTTACCCAGCGAACCGCTTAGACTCGCATTTGATAATAAAGCTGTCGTAATCCCTTCCCGCAGATTATCTCCTTTACGATTCGAAATAATTTCATAACCGGAAGCTTCAAAGACTGAAGCGATCAGATTTGCAGTACTCGTTTTTCCGTTTGTACCTGTTACAAGGACAACCGGACCATTAATCTTCAGCTTCTTTAGTGAAGCCGGATCCAGTTTCAGCCCGATTTCACCAGGCAAAGAGCCGCCTCTTCCGGCCAGTTTAAGAACTGAGGAAGATAATTTGACAGCCGCTATCGATAAAAGACTCATAGTTTGAACCTCTCTAAATCATTTTTAATGAATGACTGTAAGTGCCGAGCACTTCGACAAACAGTTTACCGGCTGCAAGTCAAATTGCAAAATCGAGCCGGTTAACTAACATAATAACAGTTTTGTTTGAGTTCCGGATTTTGTCCCTGATGAACCAGTATTCAGGAAACAGGCGGGAAAAAAGCTGAAAATCGAAAGATATAGGATTTAAAGTAATTCAGATCATTAATCAGTCAAATTGGAACCTTCCAAAAAAAACATTCAATTTTATATCAAGTTTCTCTTAAACGCTTTCAGACGATATAATTATTAAGTACTACGAAATGAAATATGACACTGGAAGATCGGATCTTCAAACTTCATTGATGCCGCCGAATCAAAGTATCTGATGTAAAAACAAATCGTTCTGACTTCATCAATGAATTCCTGATTCCAAGCTGAACCAAAAAAAGATCGAACCATCTTCCGTAATCATAAAAATTCTTAGCAGGATCAGAAAGGAAATCAACCGATATGGCTGTAATGCATGCAACAATCTATTCAGACTCTTTGAAAAGAACAGTACCAATTACCATCATACTGCCTTCTGATAAAGTAGATCAGGACGGCAGAAGAATGAACAAAGCTCCCTATAAATCGCTGTACCTTCTTCATGGAATCTTTGGAGATCAGACCGATTGGTTATATGGAACCAGAATAGCCCGTTGGGCGATGGACCACGATATAGCTGTCATTATGCCAGCGGGTGAAAACCATTTTTATCTGAATCAGCCAGGGGCTGGTTTTGACTATCAGAATTTCATCGGATCAGAACTCGTTGAATTAACCAGAGAAATGTTTCCACTCTCAAAGCATCGTGAAGATACATACATTGGCGGTCTTTCCATGGGAGGCTTTGGAGCCTTAAATAACGGTCTAAAAAATCCAGAGACATTCGGTGGAATCATTGCCTTATCCTCCGCTTCACTAAGCACCAATCAATTCCCCGACTCAGATGATTCTGATAATATTCTGGGAATGAAGAGTTTTACAGAAGCGTGCAGCGGATTTAAAAAGAGCGATCTTGAGCTTGAAGAAAACCAGCTTGAAACCTATATCAGAAAGAATGCGCAAAACAATAACTGTCCAAGAATGTATCTGGCCTGTGGTACAGATGACTTTCTGATTTCAGGAAATCATCAACTGCGAGATTTATTCATCGAAAACGGATATGACGTGACCTATGATGAAATTCCTGGAGGACATGATTGGACTTTCTGGGATCGACAGATTGAAAAAGCCATTGAATGGATTTCACCATCCGTTCAGGCAGGTCTTTCAAGCGGCAACGTTGGCAAAAAATAGTTTTCAGCCCTCAGGTAAAAACACTCAGAAAAATTCATAAGAAGAATGATTATTCAAAAACAAAAAGCAGACAAATCGTCTGCTTTTGTTTTTGTTATAAATATTTAATTTTGATGTGAATCATAGGAATGGCCTTACAATGAATTGCGGCTTTAACCGGCAAATGGAGCGGGTATGGTCTGCCTGATAAAATCTGAGAAAGATGATGGCCTGTCAATCACCCAGTTGTGTCCATCAAGATCCCAACGACTCAAATATTGAAAATAGTCATTCGTTTCTTGAGCACTTGTCAGCTGCAGCCAGCTTTCGAGATCATCAATTCCTCGAGCAAATACAGAATCATCTGCTTCATGAATGCTCAGCAAATCATGATGGATATGATTTTCGAGTGTCTCTCGACAAATTCCGAACACCAGATCCTTATACATAGATTCAATGGTGTCATCTGAGAGATATTTGGCTCCCTTAACTACCTTGCTAAAACCGCCAAGGATTTCATTGGCCTGAACTGTTGCCATAAATACGCAGAACATCGCCATATCCTCACCGATCAAATCTTTAATCGCCTTCCAGGAAACTGTTTTCATAGCTAACCTCAATTAATACATTATTAATTTTATCAGGATGTTTTTTTAACATCTTTAAGCCTAACTAAGAAATAAAAGCCATGTCTTTGCCTGAGTTTATATGCCAGTATGGATTCTCATTCATTCTCTTTGTTCCCATTATCTGAAGATTTGTTCTTTGCTGCTAACTTTCTTGCTTTTCTTTCCTGCATATTCTTGCGCATGATGTATGGAGAATAGATTTTCGATTCGGGAATATTTCGAACAAACTGTTCTAAAGAAAAATCATGATCTTTTGCAAGAGTTCGCACGATTTCATAACACGCATTCACATCAGAGGCCGGATCATGGGAATGAATTGCGATATTGAGGGTTTTAGCAGCATTTTTTAAACGCAGACCGCCTTTTTCCGGATTACCCTGATAGTAGATCTGTTTCATGACATCTGAAGTATCGATACAGCGTCTAGCCTGAAGAGATTGTCTGCTGCGGGATAAATCCCGATTAATGATCGAGATATCCGAATTGATATTATGACCGCACAGGATGTAATCATCTGAAAGATACGGCTTGAATTCCGAATAAAACTCCTTGAATGTTCTGGCGTTCTTAACATCTTTTGGACGAATCTTATGAACTGAAATGTTCTGACCCGAGAAAAATGTTTTTGGATTGATAAGCTCCGTATGTCTGAGAACTTCTACACCATCCTCAACGACAATCAGAGAAATCGCACAAACAGTATCGGTATAGATATTTGGATTTTCAACATCGAGAAAAGTATACTTTCCTTCAAATGGAAAACTTCTCGATTCGTTATTCATTTCATAAGATTGCATATTACACAGTATATTCTTTCTCTTCACTATTCCCGAGACATTGCCTGAAAACCATCGAATTCCTGATCATTCTTTACCTATTTTTCTTTTTCTTCTTTCTGAAAATCCCAATGTCATTAAGTTAAGCAGATAGAAGCGCGAATTGCTCCGCACTTCATCGTGGTGTTCAGAATCTACCAGAAATTTTTATCTGGAATCAGCCATTTTTCGGCTTCAAGCCTCACGAATACGATA
>NZ_MPJW01000183.1 GCF_001945525.1 Ileibacterium valens | reverse complement strand
ACGGATCGTTCGGTCGCTGTCAGTGATTTCAATCACCGGCTTTGGACTCTCGTCTGATCCTTCCAAATCCAGGAAGACCGTCCTGTCAATTTCTACGAATTCAAGAGCCGCTGAAGCAGGCGATACGACGGCAGCTTTTCTGCGCCAGTACTGGAAGGTGGATAAAGCCAGGCCGTTTTGGACGCAGAAGCCAGCCTGAGTCAGACCTGACACCTGATATTGATCAACCAGGTTCATCCACTGTTCCTGATTCAGTTCACGGGATTTGGAAAACAGATAATTATGCATAAAATCCTCCAGTTCTAGTCGAATACAGAATATCGACTGGAACCGGAGGATCTAAGCCCGTGCAAATTTCAAAAGGTTACGGTAAATCAAAACAACAATATAGAAAAACCGCATTCTTCCTCAAGATAGAATGCGGTTCAGATTTGATCCTTTTATTCGTTTTGTGCGACAAATTTCCAGACTGTAAATCCCTGAAGATCATCCACTGGCTGCGGCTGATAATTGCCTAATCCGCTTTCTTTCATCATAATTCCAGTTTGTACAGCTCTCTCTTGATCGGCTACATAGAGATATTCTCCATCTGCAAGGCTTCTTAACATATTCTGAACGTCAGCTTCCTGAAGAAGATCTTCATAATATGGCTGGTTCAGCATCCAGCCGCCATCCGAAAGCTGAGTCAGCAGATACTGATGATCAGGCAGTTTCCCTGAAGAAATGTAATACTTTTTTAAATCTTCGATCTGATCAAAAACACTCCAGACTCTTCGCGTCTTCAGTCTATTCATATCTGTGATTCTGGAGGTGTCCTTTGCAAACCATGAATCCAGTAAATGGAATTGTCCATCCTGAGGAATAATCCCAGAAAGATAGAGGACAGCAGCAATCAAAACGACGCCTAACAGATTAGACAAAAAATGACCAGGCTCATTTATCTCTTTGCTGGCAAGGTAAGCAAAACCGCTGTTCATCAGAATCCCAAACAATGGAATAAGAATAATTCTTGGGGGGATTCTTCCTACAGACATGAAATAGCACAAAATCAGATAACTGCCAATGACCGAAAGCCCAAGCAGAATCAGATTCTCTATTCGGTTATTACAGATACATAAGATCATTGGAAGTATTAAGACACACAGGAAACATGGATACAAAACCTGAAAATCTGAAGTCAGTATCCTGAGAATTTCCCCAAAAGAAAAGCGCAAAGGCAAATTCTTCACTTTGGCAATTCTGCTTACCTTCTCCAGAAATGCGGTCGTGTATTTTTCCGTATTGATCAGATTCACTTTTCTGATGGCCTGATAATCATTTGCACTCACCTGAATGGCATTTAATTCATCTTCGATGGAATCAAATGGATAACACTCATAATCGACGAGATCTGAACGTGCTGAGGTATACCGTATTCCGTCATCCAGTTTCGGATCCAAAGACATTCCGATTTGAAGTACTGGCGGAATAATCAAGGCAGCTGCTGACAGAGTCAGACACAGAATATGAAATCTGCTTCTTAAAATACTCTGTTTCTTTAACCAGATCAGATAGATAAATGACAACAGAACATAGGGCGATATCATCAGCAGAGATTCTATTCGCATTCCGCTTCCAATAGCCAGAACAAAAAGACTTGCCCCCAGCAGAATCGGTCGTTTAGTCTCTTTGGTTAAAAGCACACAACAGATTCCAATGGAGCCCTGGCATATCAATAATGCGCCGACACTGGAGAAATTCATGTGAAATGTATTCTGAATAATTACCATTGGAGCCATCATTAAAAAGACAATCCAGCCAGCTGCAATCCTGGAGCTTTTTTCCATAACCGCGCCATAAACAATCCAGAATCCAACGATAAGTGAAAGCCCCATCAGTAAATTGAACCCATCTGCGAAAGGTAAAAGCCATCCAAGTCCATATGAGAGCCAGCTGATAACAGGTGAAATAAACTGGCATAAAATTTCACTTCTGGAGTACAGTCCATTTACAACCAGCGAAATATAATAGTTGTCTATATCCGGATAAACAGACTGATTCCATTGAATGAAATAAGTCAGCAACGCAAGAATTCCAGCAACTTTCCATACTGTTTTTTTACTGAATTTCTGATCAAGAAGATCATTCAGACCGTAAAAAAATGACAGCAGCCCAGGTAAAGAGATGAGCCCAAAAACAACTCCAAGCCAGAGTGGGGCAATTCCAGCGGATACTGCTCTAAAAAGCAGCATCATATTCTGCTTTTTTATCAGATTTGCGATGATAACCAGATCTAGTAAAATCGCCGGCAGCAGATCATTCAGAACGAACTTCTTTTTTTCAGCTGCATTCTGATGTCGAAAATTACTAATAAGCCCCACTGGATCATAAAATGGCACCATCACCGCAAACAAAAGGACAAAAAAAGCGTTGATAAGACTCAATCGATTATTAGGCATTAACATGGCTGCAGCTGGGATGGCCAGGATCAGCTGAATTAGAAATTGTTTAACTGTTTTTTTCATATTGCTCTCATTTCATGTGATTTATGTACATCCTTCGTCGATTGTAACAAATATATAATTTATGTATTTCTTCTCACCACTCTAACGTTTTAAGAATGAATCGGATTGTGCAAATCTGACATTCTAAAGCTTACTTTTCATTTACAATTGTTCAAAAAAGAAATAAAGTCCATATTTCTTTCATGTTTCTTAGTTATGTTTCCTTCTTTTTCGTTTTGGTGAATGACTTTTTCGTCTGAAGATTTATCTGAATCAATTGTTGAAAATCTTTTCTTTGCTCATAATAGAGGATATGGATTTTAATACGAATGCGCCTGCCAACTTGCTTAAAAAATATTTTGGATATGATTCCTTTCGTCCTGGACAGCTGCCGCTGATTGAATCAATCCTGAATAGGAAAGATGTTCTGGCTATTATGCCTACCGGCGGAGGAAAATCAATCTGTTATCAGATTCCTGCCTTGATGTTTGAAGGAGTAACTCTTGTTATCTCCCCTTTAATTTCACTGATGCATGATCAGGTGACATCTCTTGTATCTTCAGGAATCCCTGCGGCCTATCTGAATTCATCATTAACTCTTCCGCAATATCGAACAGCATTAGCCAGAGCGGGAGCAGGCCGCTATAAAATTATCTATGTTGCGCCAGAGAGACTCTTGACGCCTGCATTTGCAGATCTTTGCAGAAAAATTAAAATCTCCATGGTTGCTGTTGATGAAGCGCACTGTATCTCAAGCTGGGGTCAGAACTTTCGTCCTGCATATCTTTCTATCGCTCAGTTTTTGACTACCCTTCCAGAACGACCAGTCGTAGCGGCTTTTACCGCCACGGCCACCTATCGGGTCCGCGATGATATTGTAGATCAGCTTAAACTCAAATCCCCTGTTATTCAGACTTCTGGCTTTGACAGACCCAATCTTTACTTTGATGTTCAGCATCCCAAAGATAAAATGCAGGCTCTATGGAACTTCGTGAGCCACCATCAAAGTGAATGCGGCATTGTTTATTGCATTACGAGAGCTCAAACAGAAGAAGTCGCAGAATATCTCAACAGCCGGGGAATTCGAAGCGCTGCTTATCATGCTGGACTTTCTGATAGTCAGCGTCTTCAGACGCAGGAAGATTTTATTTATGACCGTATCCAGGTTATTGCGGCCACGAATGCCTTTGGAATGGGAATTGATAAAAGTAATGTTCGATTTGTGGTTCATTATTCCATGCCCCAATCCATGGAAAACTACTATCAGGAAGCTGGCCGGGCTGGACGAGATGGATTGCCTTCCTGGTGTCTTCTTCTCTATGGGTCCAAGGATTATCAAACCAATCGTTTTCTAATTGAGCAGAACCAGAAATATCAAAAAGACGGAATGTCTCAGGAACAGATCGATCAGGTTTTAGGAATGGATCTGGTCCGTCTGTCCAAAATGAGAAATTACTGTTTCACCGAAGAATGTCTGAGGACTTACATTCTTCAGTATTTTGGAGAAAAAGTGATAGGACAATGCGAAAACTGTTCTCATTGTGAACGTGGATATCGTGAACAAAATGTCTCTGGTCTTGGAAAGATCTTCTTTGAAGCTCTGACGACACTTCCTACCAATTATGGAGTTTCAATCCTCAAGGAATATTTTCACGGAAGCAAAACCAAAAGGATCACTCAGAGAGGCCTTGATCAGAGAAATCATTTTGGAGTTCTCAATTATATGACCACTGAAGACATTGGAGAATATCTCGAACTGTTCTGTGCAGAAGGATATCTTCAGAGGTCTCTCGATTCATTCCAGACTTTAAAGGCAACTTCTTCCTTAAGTGATGCGATCGCCAAAGACGAACCAATTATCATCCATCGTCTTTTAAGCAAACAGGCTTCACAGAAAGCGCGTAAAGATCTATCAGAATTTAATGATTCAGAAAAAGAACTTTTCGAGCTGCTTCGAAAGGGACGGATGTTTCTTGCAATTAAAAACAAGGTTCCTCCATACATCATTTTCAATGATCGTACCTTAAGGCAGATGGCGATTATGAAACCAGCAAATGAAGAGGAAATGTCTAAAGTTTCAGGGGTTGGTGCCCAGAAACTCGAAAAATATGGCGAGTATTTCTTAACCATAATCAAGGACTGGCAAAAGGATCACCAACAAAATCAGAAATCCGATTCCAGTAACAATTCAGTAAGTGTATCTGATTCTGCGAATGATTCAAAAGCAGCTGAACACTCTTCAGGCGAAATCCTTTCACTTCACCTGCATGAAGATACCTTTTAAGAGCCAGAATCGATACATGAGTTTTTCGTGCTGAAAACTTTGATATTCAATTTATAAACGCAATTACCAAAATATAAATCAAAATTAAAACAAGGACTATATCTTAAATAAGCACAGTCCTTGTTTTATTTTTTGCATTCATTTTTTTTACTTCTTCTCCAGTCAGAATCAGAAATCCTTATTTCTGGCTGGCTTCAATATCACTGAGTTTATTGATACGCCGAATGTGGTTAGCACCCTCAGAAAACGGAGTGTTTAAAAAGGTATGAACAATATCTTTGGCGGTTTCCATCCCAGTTGTTCTGGCGCCAAGAGCGAGCATATTGGCATCATTATGTTCACGGGTTAAACGCGCAGTCGTTACATCATGACAAAGTCCGCAGCGAATTTTATTCACTTTATTTGCAGCAATTGAGATTCCAATTCCTGTTCCACAAATGACAATTCCAAAATCAGCTTCTTTATTCGCAACTGCCTGGGCGCATTTTTTGGCATAATCTGGATAATCGCAGCTTGCATTATCATCTGTTCCAAAATCAATGACTTCATATCCTTCATCGGAAAGCATTTTTCCGATTTCTTTTTTCATATCAGTAGCGGCATGATCATTAGCCATAGCGATCTTCATGGATATACCTCTTCTTCCTGTCTAAATAGACAATATCTATTTTACCTGATGAATTCTCATATGCTTAACCTTTTTGGTTTAAATCCACTGTCTTATCTTTAATGAATCGGCTCGTTCTGATTTTTTCTGAAAATGCTACAATTCTTTTCTTAAGAATGAAAATTTTTACATTTTGGTGTTTCAACTTTGAATCCAGATGCTATACTAAAACACGTTAATTCAAAAAGGAGATCAAAATGGCTGATTTAAATGCTCTATATGAAACTGTAAAACGCCGTAATCCGAACGATCCTGAATTTCTTCAGGCAGTAGAAGAAGTTTTTGAATCACTTCAGGTTATTGCTGAAAAGAAACCCGAACTGCTTGATGATGGCGTTCTTGAAAGAATGGTTGAACCAGATCGCCAGATTATGTTCCGTGTTCCATGGGTAGACGATCAGGGTAAAACTCAGGTGAACCGTGGATACCGTGTTCAGTTCAACAATGCAATCGGACCTTACAAAGGTGGTCTTCGTTTCCACCCAAGCGTAAATATTTCAATCATTAAATTCCTCGGATTTGAACAGGTATTCAAGAACTCACTGACTACTCTGCCAATGGGCGGAGGAAAAGGTGGATCTGATTTTGATCCAAAAGGAAAATCTGACGCAGAAGTGATGCGTTTCTGCCAGTCCTTCATGACTGAACTTTACAAATATATTGGACCCAATACGGATGTCCCAGCTGGAGATATCGGTGTAGGCGGACGTGAAATCGGATATATGTTTGGCCAGTATAAGAAAATCACGAATGAATGGTCTGGAGTATTAACCGGCAAGGGTCTGAGCTTTGGAGGATCCCTCGTTCGTACTGAAGCTACTGGTTATGGACTTTGCTATTTCACTGAAGCTTTGTTAAATAACAAAGGGACCAGCTTCGAAGGAAAAACAGTTGCTATTTCCGGATCTGGAAATGTTGCCATTTATGCCTGCCAGAAAGCAACTGAGCTGGGTGCTAAAGTCGTAACGCTGTCCGATTCAAATGGATCGATCTACGACCCTGAAGGTATTGATCTGGCCAGTGTTAAGGAAATTAAGGAAGTTCGCCGCGGACGCATTAAAGAATATTGTGAAACACATCCGAATGCGATTTATATGGAAGGAAAACGTCCATGGTCTGTTCCATGCGACATCGCCTTACCATGTGCTACTCAGAACGAACTGAATCTGGATGATGCCAAAGAACTTGTTAAAAACAAAGTGTTCTGTGTATGTGAAGGCGCAAATATGCCAACAACACCAGAAGCGATTCATTACCTGATGGAAAACGGTGTTTATTACGCTCCTGGTAAAGCTTCCAATGCCGGTGGTGTTGCCTGCTCTGGTCTGGAAATGAGTCAGAATGCTGAACATCTGAGTTGGACTTTTGAAAAAGTCGATGAAATGCTTAAGGACATCATGGTAGGCATCTTCGAAAACTGCCGCGATACTGCTGCTGAATTTGGTCATCCTGATGAATACGTCATCGGTGCTAATATTGCCGGATTCCTCAAAGTTGCAGAAGCTATGAAAGCACAGGGCTGCTGCTAAACTCAGCAATCCAAAATCAATCCTTTCAACTCTTAATTACAAACCAGGAAATGCTGAAGCTTTTTGGCTTTGGCATTTCCTTTTTTATCATCCACTCAAATTTATCAGGCAGTCAAACGAATAAAAGCCGATTATGACCAGAACGAACTGATCCTAATCGGCTTGGTTTTATATCAATGTTTTTAAGTCATTCTAATGATTTAAACTTTTGGCTGGGAATTTTCTTCTATTT
This sequence comes from Ileibacterium valens, assembly GCF_001945525.1. GTDB lineage: Bacteria > Bacillota_I > Bacilli_A > Erysipelotrichales > Erysipelotrichaceae > Ileibacterium > Ileibacterium valens. Next base: position 3,005 of record NZ_MPJW01000183.1, on the reverse strand, counting down.
CCTTATTCAGTTTGGGAAGAATCTCTTTTTCATACTGGGCCCGGCTCATAACATATTCATGAGTTTCCTTATACGGGATATGATGAGATTTCTTCCACAGATCATCCGCTGTTTCAGACCAGTTTTTGGCATATGTACGACACTTTTCAGTTAAGCTTTCAACTGGTTCAGGTGATTCAAGATCTGTCGAGTGCGCATTGACTGAATTAACCATTTCTTCCAGGACACCAGCATTTTCAAGCATTGGACATGGCTTCAGATGGTTTGAGTTAAATGGTTGATTTTTTCTGTACTGCATAAACATCGGTGAACAAAGACCTTCAAGAATACTTTTTTTTCTGATGTTCGAATCTGAATAATGGATAAAGACACACGGATCCATATCACCATTTGCATTGATATGAAAATAACGCCTGCCCCCAGCAATACACCCCTGCAGATATTCTCCATCATTCTGAAAGTCCATAGGGAAAATCTCTTTTGTTGAGCGAATTTCTCTGATTCGGTTATACATATATTCCCTCTGTTTTGCAGAAGGAAGCAGCTCAGGAGCAGCATCATTTCCCACTGGCATATAGTGAAAATACCAAGCATATTTCACTCCATGAGAAATCATTTCATCGATGAATTCATCTGAAACAATCGATGGTATGTTCTTTGAAGTGTAACAGCAGCTGATTCCAATCGGAAGATGGTTCTCGTGGAGAATATCCATGGCCTGAATGACTTTGGAATAGACTCCATCCCCTCTTCTGAAGTCGGTTGCGTCCATATCGCCTTCAACCGAAAGCACGGGAAAGAAATTCTTAACTCTGAGCATTTCCTGAGCAAATTCTTCATCAATTAATGTTCCATTTGTAAAGGACATAAAAATACAGTCACTATGTTTCTCACAAAGCCTCATGAGATCTTTTTTACGAACCAGAGGTTCTCCTCCAGTATAAATATAGAAATAAACACCCATATCTTTTCCTTGCTCGATGATATCATCCAGTTCTTCGTAGCTCAGATTCAGCTTATTTCCATATTCAGCTGCCCAGCAGCCCGTACAGTGAAGGTTGCAGGCGCTGGTCGGATCCATGAGAATTGTCCATGGAACATTACATCCATATTCCTGTCTAACTTTTTGCTGTTTCTCCCATCCCACCAGATTGGCATTGACCACAAAGTTATTAAATGCAGTCTTTACAATTGAAGGATCAATATCGTGAATAATATTGCAGAGCAGATGATTCATATTATTATCTGAATCATTTACAACTCTGGTAATAGCTGCTCTGGGGCCTGGAAACGAAGTATCATTCTTCATTACTGTATTTATAAAGCTCATGAGTCTGGGTAAATTCTTTTCCGGATTTCCATTGATATAACTTAAAGCTGTACTGATCGAAGCCTGGGCGGCAAATTCTTTGATTCCCATATCTTTCTCTCCTTAAGATCATACAGATTGTAGTTATCTGTATCGTTTTGAATTAAACATCTGGCTTTATTTCATCTTTGAATTGATAAATAGATTTTGAGCCGAGTTTTAAAAACAAAATAATATCAATCTCTTTCCTCTACAACCTTCATGCTCTAGGAAGATTCAGACATACATTATAGTCTGCGTAAATTCAGTAAGTTCATGAATGAATTTCTGCTGATTATTTCGAATAACTCTCAGATCGTTTTCTTTGGAAGTGAAAAATCAACAGGAAAGATAGTGGCTAATCGTCCAGGAGTTTCAGTCATCTAACCATTTTGATGAATTTATTCAGCGATAACCTGCTTTTTCTTTTATAATGAGTAAGTAAATACAGAGACAAGGAAGGAGGATTTTCCCATGGCCGCTGTTGTTAATGATTCTATGTGCATTGGATGTGGAGCTTGCGAAGGTGCATGCCCAACAGGTGCTATCACACTTCCAGATGGTGTAGCAGTAGTTGATCCTGATGTATGTATCGACTGTGGTGCCTGTGTTGGTGTTTGCCCAACTGGTGCTGTTACTTTAGAATAATTTATTATCGTTAAATTATAGATAACGTAGACAAATGGAAGAAGAGGATCTGGACGTCCTCTTTTTTTATTTGTCTTTTTTGCTTTTTGATATTGAAGATAATGAAGGATAGCGCTGATATCAACAAGGATCAGTGGTCATTTGATTATTAATGATTACCCTGGTTAAGTTAAAATTTTATCAGGTATCTACCAGGAGGTATTTTATTAAATGAAAACATTTAAAGACCAGGCCGAAAAGCTTGATGAGTCTTTTGGCCAATATTCTTCTCGTTCTAACAAACACTCAGCAAAACCAGTCACTACCAGAAGTGAAGACGACAAGAAAGCACCAATTGAAAATCCAGTCAGCCTCGATTACAGGACTTCAAGTGATCCAGCAAGCATGATGGATGGCGTTTCAACTACTGTTACTCCAGAACAAAGATTAGAATCAGATAAGATTCTTGCAGAACAGCGATTAGAGCATGCTGAACAGGTTCTTGAAGACCTGAAAAATTCTGGTGAAGAATTTAAAAAGCAGGCTGAAGAAAAAGTTGAACAGAAAATTGAAGAAGAAAAAGAAATGGCCCAGGAGGCTAAACAGGATTTCAAAGCCCGGATAGACGAACTGCAGGATGACATCAAAGAGGATCCTAAGGGAACCTTAATTGATCTTGGAAAGCTTATTCTGATGATCCTTGGGGCCCTCTCGATTATCCGATTCTTCTGCAAAAAGCATTAATAAAGAATAAAGTGATTTTCAGGATTTCCCTGTCAAAAATTCATTTCTGCAGCTGGATTCCTGAAATCCAGCTGTTTTAGATTTTATTACAAAATTAAAAAGCCGATTAATTCAGATCTGCTCTGGATTAATCGGCACAATTCTTTTTATGAATCCCTGAAAACCAAACATCAGCGACATCCTTCTTGTCTGTTGTCTTTGTTCTTTGTGTTTTACACTTCGCTTGCTTCGATCAAGCCCTCGACCGATTAGTATCAGCCAACTTCATGCATCTCTGCACTTCCAT